>CAYSAF010000019.1:0-18742 GCA_964428965.1 Candidatus Woesearchaeota archaeon | reverse complement strand
CACGCAGTCTACACAAGAGACATCAAATAATGCGACACACTTTCAGGACACTACAGTTCCTTTTTGGGCTTTCTGTCCTGAGTTTAGTGATATTAGTATGAAGAATATGGGGAAAGCAAAGGTTAGTGCTGCTATCGCTTCTGCTCCTAGTCTGCCTACGAATGCGGTGTCTACTACGTTGTACATCGTCTGTACGAACATGGCAACGATTACCGGTGGTGATAGAATGAAGAGTGCCTTTTTTGGGTTGTTTATGAATTCTTCTACCCTGTTGTTTTCCATAACCTTTAAGAAAAATTTGGATTTATAAAACTATAGTTGAACTCTTTTATGCTTTGTAGAATTCGTCTGGTTTGAGTGTTCTGAGTTGTTCGTCTAGGCTTTTCTTTTTTTGCTGTCCTATTTTTTCGTATGCTTTTTGTAGTTCCTCTTTCATAATCACCACAGTTTCTGCAAGGTTTTGCAGGCTTCCATACAACCTTTGTTCCAGCACCTCAAGTTTTTTTAAGGCGTCATTAGTCATTCTTCTGGATTCTTCAATGGTTCTCTGTCTGTCTAGGCATTCTTTTATCAAGTCCTTGTGCTGTTCCCTTTCTTCAGGGGTTAGCGTTTCCAGGTATTCTTCGATTTTCATTTTCTAAAAATTGCCTTTGAAGAGTTCTTTTTTTACTTTTATTTCATCTGCGCAGTCAGGGCACAGCCAATTGTATTTTTCTATGAGCAGTTTTGTTTGTTCTTCTATGTTTCTTGCCCCTCCAACATTAAACTGTTCCATCAGACATAGTCCCTTTCTACCGTTGCAGTGGCTCTTTCTGTAGTCATCATCTTCTGTTTCTGTATTAAAATTTCTGTGTACCAAGTCTAGGTTGTGTCCAAATTCGTGTGCTGATATGACTGCTAAGCATTTCTGTCTTAATATCGGATCCCTAATTGTTTGCATCAGCCTTTTTACGGATATTATATTGTTGGGGTATGCCCCAAAGCCGAATACGAAGTTGTTGTCTTGAACATTGGGGAACATGGTCAAGTCCTTGTCTATTACCATTAAATCGAAATGTGGGTGTTTTTGTTGGAATGGTTCCCTTCTTAGCAGGGTGTACATTCCTGTGGCATTGACTTGTCTTCCGAATCCTCTATCCCTGTTTATCGTTGGTTGTTCTTGATACCAGTCTGGTGTTCCATAGGGTTTGTTGCCTAGGTTGTAATTCCCGAAGTCAACTAGTTTTATTCCTGTACCTGTTTCACTTATTATTTTCTCCAGCCCTGTAATTATCGCTTTGTATTCTGATACTGGCACTCCGTTTGTTCTGCAGCAGTATACTTCGGTTCTTACTATTCCAAGCTGATGATCTAATATTCTTTGTTCGTTTTCGTATGAGAATGCTTCTTCTACCATACTTTTTTTGTAATTTATCCCTTTTTAAAGTTTTCGTTTGTAATCTCTAATAAGTAGTTACAAATACGGGTTAGTAGCTGTAGAACCCTATTTTTAGTTTTGACATTTTTTTGTAGAATTTCAGGTCTGGTACTTTTTGTTCTGGTTCTATGAATATCTTCTCAAGTCCGTTCCATGCGGTGAACCATCCTGCCGGTTCAAGCAATACGAACAGCATCGTGAAGAGTAATCCCCTGTATGTTTGTGTGTAGAGTAATGTTGCTATCATTATGAGTGCTGCGCCTGTTAGGAACCATATGAACCCCTTTTTTCTTATTGCCCCCTTCTCCTCTTCCTTTTCTTTGCAGTGTTTTTGGAAATGGTTTTTCAGTCTTCTCTTTATCTCCCCCTCGTCATCAAGGTTTCTCTTGTGTTTTGGCACAAGGAGCCTTAGTTCTATATGTTTTTCCTTGCCTACTGCTGCCTTTTTGCACTCAAGTAGGAAGTCGTCTGATAGCGTTTTTTCTGAATAGGGTCTCGGGTCAAAGTCTGAGAATATGTCATCGTAAGAGTCGAGGATTAAACTTATGTTCCCCTCTCTCAGTATGACTTCGTCTGCTGTGGTTTCCTCTTTTTTTCTTAAGCTGGTTACCCTCTTTTTTTGTTCCACGCTTATTCTTAATGTTTTTTGTTTTAAATATCTTTTTGTTTTCAACACAAATGTTTTTAAATAACATTTTCATTGTATATTTGGTAAAAGAGGTGTTTTCGATGAACGAGATTTTGCTTGCTGGTCTGCTTGGCGGTTTTGGCGGTGCTGTTCGTGCCACTGTTGGTTTGTTCAAGTCCCTTAAACTGAAGAAGCGTGTTCGCTGGGATTATTGGTTTATTACGTGTATTCTCGCTGTTATAATTGGCATATTTGTTGGTATGCTTCTAAACTATGATTATAAGATCAGCATGCTGGCCGGTTATGCCGGCACTGATTTATTGGAAGGTATCTATAAGAATTTTAGCAAGGGTAAGGGCTTTGTTGTGGTTAAGTAAATAAAACTTTATAAACAATTATACAATTCTTTGGCAGCATGAGAATTACTCTTTGTTGCAGGGCCAAGTTTTTTGATAGATTACATCACATAAAGGAGGGTATCGAGAGTAAGGGTCATGAGGTCTTGCTTCCAAGCATGGTTGACTATCATCATCTTGAGGAGACTACTCTTTTCAAGATTCAGCATGACCTTATTCGTGAGCATTTTAAGAAGATTGATATTTCTCATGCTATTTATGTTGCTAATTTTGACAGTAAAGGTATTGAGGGTTATGTTGGTGGTTCTGGTTTGATTGAGATGGGTCATGCATTTTATAGGCAAATCCCTATTTTTCTTATGAAGAATGTTGATAAAAAGCTGAGTTACAGGGAAGAAGTTCTTGCAATGCAGCCTATTGTCACAGGCACAGACTGGAATGTTTTAGATAATTTCCTTAAGCAGCATTATGCGGAGAAGTGATTTATTCCTTCCCCTTTATTCCCAGTAGCGATATTATGAACACAAGCAGGTACATTCCAAATCCATACACGCATGTTGGTATTCCCCCTATTGCTGAGCATCCTCCCAACGCACACACGTCATTGACTAGTTCTGTGTAGCTCAGGTAACCTGAAAACAACATTCCCGCTATGGATATTATCATTATTGTTTTTAGTGCTGTCTGCTTTTTCATCTTATACCCCCCACTTTCTTCATAGCATTATAGACTATCATTCCTGTTTGGTTTAAATAGGTTATCAAATAAGTAAAACAAGAACCGCTGCAAGAATTCTAGTTTACCAAATAAAACTCCTGATGAGACTAACTCAAAGGGTTTTAGTAAGAATTATTAGACACGCTCTTTTCGGACAAACACCTTTAAATAGTTCCTGTTGCATAAAAATATATATTAAAAAGGAGGTTTTCAAAATGGTGGATTATACCGCTTCTATTAAGAAGCCTTTTCTTGACATTAAGAGTTTTCTTATAGGGGTTGCTTTGAGTATTCTTCCCATCGTGAATTGGTTGTCTTTAGGCTATGCCCTGGAGTGTACTGGCTTGACTAAAAGGAAAGTTCCTCTTAACAAGTCTCCTGACTGGGCTGATTGGGGTAAGTTGTTTGTTAACGGCTTCCTTACTTTTGTCATCTCGATAATTTATTTCATACCTGCCCTAATAATTTTTTTGATAGCTTTAGCTTCTGTTCTCGGTGCTATATTGAGGGTTGTTAGTTTTACCGACCTTATCACCGGTAACTCTGCTGCTATTTCCCAGAACATAGCCTCGATTATGCCTTCGTTGGCCTCTGCGCTACCTTTCATCTTTATAGGTATAGTTCTTGCTTTGCTCGCTGCCTATGTTGTTCAGTCTGCTGTTTTGAACTTTCTGGTTTATAACAGGTTTGGCAAGGCCTTCTCTTTTGGGGAGGTCTTCAAGAGGGCTTTCAACGGTACTTACTTTGTGGCTTGGATCATTGCCCTGATTATCAGCATAGTTGCTTCTCTGATATTTAGCTGGATCCCTGTTGTTGGTAGTGCTTTGATGTTTTTCATCACCAGCGTTATCACCTACACGATATTTGGCCAGGTTTACAGAGAATTAGGTAAGGTTAAGCAAAAATAATGAGTGTTGATTGGTTTTATGCATCATCGCTTAACCCGACGATGACCTGCTGTTTTCTCTACTTTTTTACAAACTAAGACGTGTCATAATGAAAAATTTTAGTGGGTCAGCGTAGAAAACTTTATAATAATAAGTTTACTTAAATATTTTTTACTGAAAGAAAGAAGATGACTTATTCTCCTTTCTGAACTTGCATGCATTCTAAAGTCGGGGAGTTGCTTACGTGCACGTTTAGACGAAAGATTTAAATATTAGTGTGCCCATACATAGTGTATGGCATACATTGAAACAATTAAACGAGGCAAGAACAAATATTACTACCTCACTAAGAACATTAGGATAGGCCCAAAAAAATGGAAGAAAATAAGGGTTTACATAGGAGATAGGAAACCCTTAAGCACTGAAATTAAAAAATACACAAAAAAGATCGAGAATATTACAAAAAAAGTGGGACTTACCAAGCCAAAATTTTCTTACCTCAATGATGAAGATGCAGAAACCCTTGAGGACTTAAAAGAAAGCTACAAAGAATGGATTAAACAAACACCGCAAAGCGTTAAGGAAAAACTTAACGAAGATTTTGTAATAAGATTCACTTACCATACCAACGCTATAGAAGGCAATAGGCTCACATTAAGACAAACAGCCCTAATTTTAAAGGATAAAGTAATACCCTCCGGCATAAGAGCAGAAGACTACAATGAAGCAATAAATGGCAGAGAGTGCTTGGAATATCTTAGATCATACAAAGGAGAGATTAACAGGCACTTTTTAGAAAAAATTAACGGCATCCTAACCAAGAATACAGGAGTTGTCTACGGAGGGAGAATCAGGTTTTTTGATGTCAAAATAGAAGGGTCAAGCCACACACCCCCTAAACATGAGGAATTAAACAAATACCTGCTTAACCTATTTAAATTGTACAGTGCAAACAAGAACAAACTACACCCTTTCGAACTGGCAACTATAATACATGCAAAACTAACATGGATACACCCCTTCGAAGACGGAAATGGAAGAACTGCAAGAGCTGTCATGAACTTTATTTTAATGAAAAAAGGCTACCCTATGTTCTTCGTACCATTTGAGAGAAAGGAAGAGTACTACCAAGCCCTTGAAACTGCAGACAAAAACAACCATAAAGAATACGTCGCCAAAATGTTAAGATTGATAATAGACCAGATAAGAAGTTACGGGCACAATTCAAAGAAAAAATAATCCTGTATGTGCACAAAAAACCCTTCTGCATATGCCCACCGCCTGCAATCATGTCTGCTGACTTCAGGAATCCTCTACCTTACAAGCTTCACATACATTTAATCCGCAATGACAAAACATTACGCAAATGCGGACACCAAAGCAAGAAACAGCTCATTATTGAATTTACACGGTGTTATATGCCCTACCCTCGATTTCAGAGAAATCAGAGCTGGCAAGTTCGAAGCCTGAAAGGCTGAGAAAGTCGCAAGCCAGCCGACTATTTTGTTTCATCAAGAATTATTTTGTCCTTAAATCTGCCTCTTTCTTCAGCTTTCTTTTTCCTTAGCAGTTCCAATTTTTCTTTATCAATATTCTCTGAATCACAAATAGCATAAATAATTTCAAGAATATCAGCAAGTTCTTCTTCATTACTTTTTTCTAAGAATTCATTAACCTCTTCTTTAAGCTTCTCTTTTAATTTTTGCTGATATTCTTTATCAGAAGCCATATGTGTAATTGGAACTGCACCTTTCTGTTTAATAATTTCGGGAATTTTATCTCTAACAAGTTTGTTATATTTCATAATAATTATACTAAGAAGCAGATTTTATAATTCTTTTGGCTGGCGAGCGATTGCGCCTAATTTTTTTATTTTTATTTCAGCAGTGTTGCCCCTATTATTCCCCCATCATTTAATTTTGCTCTCGCTAGTTTTGTTTTCATCAGTCCTCTTTCTTTTATCATCCTGTGCATTTCTTTTTCGAAGAGCTCCCAGCTTCTTGCTATTCCCCCTCCTACTATGATTATGTCAGGATCGTAAAAGTTTGCTATGTTGTTTATTCCTACCCCCAGGTTCCTCCCAAATTCTTTGTAAGCCTGTATCGCTTTTTTGTCTCCTTTCTTTGCCAGCTCTTCAATTTCTTTTGGGTTTATTTTTTTGCAGTAACTTCTCTGCAGTCCCCTCGTTGATACGTACTCTTCAAAGCATCCGTGGTTGTTGCAGCAACTGCTTTTTCTTCCTTTGAAGTTTATCGTTGTGTGTCCTACTTCGCAAGCATTTCCCTTTCCCTTGTATAATTTCCCGTCAGCTATCACTCCTCCCCCTATACCCGTTCCTATAGTTATCATAACTATGTTTTTGTATCCCTTTCCTGCCCCATATTTTGCTTCTGCTAGCGCTGCGCATTTGACCTCGTTGTAGGCAGAAACTTTTTTGTGGAATCTTTTTTGAAGGTGTTTTTTTATGTCAAAGCCGTTGAGTGATGGTATGTGTGGGCTTTTCATGATCTTTCCGTTTTCGAAAAGGCCAGCAAACCCTACCCCTATCCCTTCAACCCTTTTGTCAAACACGGATTCTATCGCAGAAATGATATTTTGCACCACCTTTTTTCGTCCTTTCCCTGCCTCTGTCAGTATCTCTGTCTTCTTGTGTATTTTCTTTCCGCTCACAAGTCCTGCTTTTATTGTCGTTCCGCCTATGTCTATTCCTACTCTCATCCTGTGTGTTTTTTCAGTTGCTTTTTTAGGAATGTTATCAGTCTGTTTTCGTACGGGTTCACTTTTTCAATCATCCCGAGGTAGTATGTCAGGTAATCGCCGAAGTATATTGCGTAGAATGTTTTTGCCAGGTCGCTTTTTCCTCTCACCCATACCTCATTTACGTCTATCTTTTTTGCTATTATTTTTTCAGTCAGCTCTATCCTCCTTTTTTCTTTTTCTCTTTCTTTTTTGTCCCTTATCACTATTAGCTCGAATTTTCCTGCGGGTTTTTCATATCCTTCTATTGCGTTATGGTCAAGTTCCGGAAACGCCTGTGTTATTGCCTGCACCTTGCTGTTTTCGTTGAATTGTTGCACCCATCTCAGCCCTACCCCCTTGTATTTGTTTGGCACTGCTATTATGGGAACTTTCCCTTTCAGGGCTGTTGCAAGTTTCCTTATCTGTTTCTTGTTTATTCCTTTCACTACTTGTATTGTTTCTCTGATATTCCTATCTTGTTTTTCTATCATGCCTGATCTCTCTAAGGTTTTTAGCATGGGGAAGAATAAGTAATGCAGTGCATACCTTGTTGGTGTTATTCTCGGTATTATTATTGCATTTTTGTGTAGCCCCAGCTCTCCTCCTGAGGTTATTATCACTATGTTTTTTGTTTTCTTTTTTGCTTCCTTGTAGCAGCTTATTGTTTCTTCCGTCTCTCCTGATGCGCTTATTATGAATACCAGGGTTTTCTTATCAGTGTATCTTGGTATGTCATAGTCTTTGTTTACTACGATCAGTTTGTCCTTCAGCAGGTCTTTTAAGATATTTCCTGTTATTCCCGATGCTCCCATTCCGCATACCAGTATCTTGTCTGCTTTCTCTACTCTTATGCTTCCCAGTTTTGCTGCCTCTCTTATCTGTTCTGGTATGTTTTGTAGAAGGCCTTCCATTCTATTTCAGCTTCTGGAATCTGTCTTTCAGCCTTTTCATCACGTCAGGCAGGGTTGTGTACTCCATGTCTGCTAGCGGTAGTCTGTGAGGTTCAAACGGTCCGTGTCTTCTCATGTACTCTGCTGCTATTTGTGCCTGTTGTCTTGTGTAGTCATAAGCAACGTCCTCAAACAGGTCTACCGGTCCTACGAGTTTTCCTTGTGCTAGTTGGAATCCTAGTGCTACTGCCCTTGGCGGTCCGTCAAATCTTGTGCACCTTGCGTCTTTTAGGCCGACTGGCATTAGCGGTCCGTTGTGGCTTCCTCTCATCCATCCGTCCACCAGTTGCGGGAACGCGAAAGCTTCCAGGACCTCTCCAAGTGCTGGCAGCCCTGACTGTGCCCTTACCATCCCGCACGGGTCGTCTTTTCCCACATATTTGTGTGCCGTCTGGAACAGTTTTTCTGTTGACATCACCGCTGCTGGCTCGTCTCTCGGTAGTTTTTCTCCTCTTGGAAATACCCTTTTTATCACGTATCTTGCTTTTGCCCCTATAAGCGTTAATAAGTCATACATCTCTTCCGGGCAGTCTAGCATTATTCTTTTGTGTTCTTGTATGTCCCACACCTCGAACCTGAATCCAGGTCTCATGGTCTGGTCTATTACTAACCCTGCTGTGTTGAAAGGGTCGCCGAACATCTTGAATATCGGGTAGTTGAATGCCCCTGGTTCTGTTTTGTCTAGCATAAAAACTACCAGTGGTTCGCCAGGTCTTTCCGTGAACTCCATTTCCGCTATGCCAGGTCCCATTCCCCTTACGTTTCCTGAGAAGGCATCTTTAAGCAGGTCTTGTCCTGCTCCATAAAGTTTTAGTTTTTTTGCTATTTTTGTGCACGCTACAAAGGTGTCCCAAGCCAGCTTGTGTATCGGTGTTGAGTCAACCCCTTTCGCGTGGCTCATTATCAGCTCTAGGTCATCTCCGCAATGCGAAACATGATAATCTATTAGTATTTTTTTCTTGCTTTTGAGCTGTTTTTCTGCTTCTTTGATGAGTTCTGGGTGCACACTGCTGTGCCCAGGCCATCCTCCTACGTCTGCTTTGATGACAGAAACCGTGATTTTTGACATTTTTTCACCTCTTTATTATATATATTCGAGAATTTAAAAATATTTAAATGTTTTCTTATTCTTCAGAGGTGGGTGGTTTGGTATGGAAGCATCGGAATTTTTTGAGTTAGCAGCTAAGGAGATATTTTATCAGCAAGGTTATGTTGGCGATTCTGTTAACAAGCCGAGGGTTTTTGTTAAAACCAGGGATACTGCTGAGGCAGAGGCAGGTAACCTTAGGTTGTGTTTGTGTGAAACTAGAAACAAGAAAACCTTGGATCTTTTTTTAAGGGAGTCTTCACAGGCTAAGGACCTTGGTGTGGGTCTTAGGGCTAATGAGCATTTTGTTAGCCAAGGTTGTTATTTTGTTGAGACTAAGGTGCCTGTCAACTGGTATTTAGCTGCTACAAATGAGATTTTACCGGAGCATTGAGTAAAGATATTATATTTTTTTGTATTCTAAATATGAGTAGACAGCTGTGCACCCAGCTACCGCTATCACTGGTATTATTAGGAAGTATATTGCATAGTCTGGTAGTATAACTCCTCCCAGAGAGATTATTCCTACTCCCTTGAATAGCTTTGATCCCAGCTTGTGTGTTTTTTTCCATACCTTGTCGCTGCTTAATGTCCAAGGTGTCCTTATTCCTATGAACCAGTTTCTTTTTGCGCTTTCCATCAGTATTCCTATGTAGTAGAACAGGGCTCCGAATCCCGGTGCCATCATCTGTACCATGTTGAAATAAAATCCTAGGTTGAATAGCAGCGTTAGTATGTAGAGGTAAAGCAGGAATAGCGTGAACATAACTATGAATGTGTCGTATTGCTTTCTGAATTTTTCTATGTTTTCTTTCAGGGGGTCTAGTTTCGGCAGCGCTATGAAAAGTAGGAACCCTGCCAGCGCTATCATCGGCATTAGGAATAATGCCCAGAATTTTGTCATGTACCCATCTACTAAACCTTCTGCGTTCCAGTGTGATGCCAGTTTGTCTGGTAGTTGTGGGTAGAAGTATATCCCTATGGCGAAAGAAATTGTTATCGTTGCTATTATAATTGCGTAGGCTTTTTTCACTTGTCTATTACCTCGTTGAATCCCCTTATTACCTCGTTCCAGTATTCCTGTGCTGCTTTCCACTTGTCGTTTCTGAATTTGTTCACCCAATCTTCCAGTTCTTTGTTTTCTTTGTCTGCCCTGTAAAGTTTTTCATAGTACAGCTGTATTACGTCGACTACTTTTTCGCTTTCCCAGATCGTTGACTTTTTGCATTTGTTCAGCTCTCTTATTTTTCTTACAAGCTCTCTGTGGTGTTCGTAATAATTCATTTTCAGTCCCATCAGTTCATTTACCAGTTTCTGTATTAGTTTTTCTGACCATTTTCTGTGGAATCTGCATATTCCCGTGTTCGTAGAATATAATTCTTTTATCATCCTGTCTGCTGAGCTTTTTCCCAGCTCGTATGGTGTTCTGAATCCCACCTCATAGTCGCTTAGGAATTTTCCCTGGATTGGTATTGGCAGGAAGAATGCAGGTACCCAGTATTGGCAGGGTGCTATGCTTCCCCCTTCGCAGTTTGGTGTGTACAAGGCTAAATCCCTGGCTTTCTTGCCAAGTTTTTTGCTTGCCTCCCTTATTCCTTTCTGGAATATCTTCCCCTTGTCAGTTATTATCATCTCTGCTATCTTTATTGCTAATTCAGCATTGTGTTTCGAGTCGTTTATCAAGTCGAAGTTTTCGTACTTGAATTTCGGCATTTCCTTTATTCCATAATCTTCCCCTTCGATTATTTCTTGGTCTATCATGTCCATTATCCAGCTTATCATGTTTCCTGCTTCTATCGAATCATATCCCAGTTCGTCTACTCTGTGTACGACCTTTTCTGCTGCTCTCTGGTCGAATATTCCCGAGTTCGGTCCGTTCGCTTCATAAGGTTCGTAGTCTTTTTTGTATTTCTTGGTGTCCCATTTTTTGCACATTATCGGGCATGTTTCTCCGCATGTGGTGAATTTTCTTGGTTCTATTATTTCTTCGTTGAACTGTTTTAGGTAATGTCCTTTTATCATTTTTTCGTACATTTCTTGTCTTTGTGAGTCTGTGTAGTAGATGGAGTTCCAGTTGAAGCTCAAAAACCAGTCTTTCAGCGTTGTGTAGTTGCTTCCGAAAGTTCCCCCTGTTTTTAAGGCTTCATCGTAGTAGTATTTTTTTCCTGCATTCATTATTGCTTTTGCCATTGCTTCCTTGAATTCTTCGTTGAATATCTTGTTTATTTTCTGCAGGTTCTTTAGCCTTGCGTCGTCCTCATGGTTTCCTCCGTATATTACAGCTACTACCTTGTGTTTTTGTGCTAAAACACTTCCAAATCCGCCCCTTCCTGCCCATGAGTCCATCCCCTCCCTGAAGTGGTCTTTGTCTACCACCGTGCTGCATATTCCCCCATAGGTTGTTTTCAAGGCTGCTGGTCCTACAGCCAGTATCCTGAAAGTGCAGTTTTCGTTTATGTACTCTTTCGCGTATTTGTCGAACACGTATTGTTGTAGCGCATGGGTTCCCTTTTTATTTTTGTAGCCATCAAATATTTTTTCCAGTTCTTTTTCTTCTATTTCCGCGAATTCTGCTTGTTGGTTTTTCAGCTTTAGTATCTGGTGCTTGTCTCCCTTGTCCAGTATTGAGACATAGTTTACTCCTAGGCTGTACATCTGTACAGCTGCCCCTCCTGACGTTGAGGTAAATATTCCTTCCCACAGCGTTGACCTGTTAACGAAGATTAGTCTGTGTGTTCCAGGTACTATGGAACCTGCCAGAGGTCCCATTCCAAATGTGAACAGGTCCTTGCCGTAGTTGTCTACTGCAAAGTCTACCGGTCCGAAGCTTTCCACGTCCTCTACTCTTGAGGTTTTTTTCTTTGCGTTTACGAATAGTGCTTTTTGTTTCATAGTCCTTCTGCCAGCTCCTTTATCGCTTTTTTTACTCTTTTTGACTTAACAACTCCAGATGATACCAACACTCCTTTTGCTCCCAGTTCGATGCTTTTCCTTACGTCTTCCTTGTTTCTTACTCCCGCTCCCACAATTATTGGCGTGCCCACATTTTGTACTATGTCTCTTATCACTTCTGGTTTTGCCGTTGATACCGATATGTTCCCGCCTATCAGTTCCGGTGGCTCGTATGCTATGTAGTCAGGCTTGAAACTGTCTACTTTTTTTGCTTCTTCCATGTCTTTTACGCAAACCACTATCGTAAATCCTGAATTTTTTGCTTTTTCTACTATTTTTTGTATTTTCTCCATCGGTATCCTATTCTCGGAGTGGTTTATTATGCTGCCTTTTGCTCCTGCTTGTTTCGCTGCCTCGATTAAGGTTGCCCCGGTGTGTGCTCCATAATCCTCCTCATCCACGTGTTGTGCGTAAACGTCTATCTCCACTTTCTTTGCAACTTCTTTCAGGTCTATTGTTTCAGGTATAACAATTATTTTTTTCCCTGTCTCTTTGCTTATTTTTTCTGCTGCCTTCGCTAGCTTGACAGCATTCTCTCCAGTAGATTCTTCATAAGTCTTGAAGTTTATCAGTATCATCTTGCACCTCACATCTGTTCCATTATCCCTATCCTTTCAAGCATGAACCATACAACCAGTATCAGAAGTATTATAGATACTATCACCATCGGTGTGCTGATTTTGCCTCCTTTTAGTCCTATGTATATCACCATTACACTCATATATACTATGAGTATGTCTTTTATTATTCCTCGTAATCCCATCTTTTAAATTTTTTGATGCCTTTGCTTATATAAGTTTTGTTTAAGGTCTAAGTTAGCCTGCTCCTCCGCCTCCGCCTCCTCCACCTCCGCCACCACCTCCTCCGCCTCCGAATCCTCCTGATCCTGATGTTCCGGATGCGGTTGCGAATGCTGAGCTGAAGCTGTGTGTTGCTCCCGCAAATCCGCTTACGTCAAATGTGTGGTAGTTTATTCCTCCCACGAAGATTGCTGATTGGACGTTTTGGTTTGGTAGTATCATGTTCATTGCTTTCTGTACCTCTTTTGATACTCCAAGAGTTACTCCGTAAACTAAGAATTTTTCCCAGAGTACGATTGATTCTGGTGGCTTTTCTTTTATCGCTCCAAAGTCTTTTAGGAATTTTTTGAGGTTCATCCATTTTTTGTAGTGCAACGCTCCTTTTTGTGTTCTTCTCGGCAGTACGTTGGGGAATATGGCTGCGTTGATTAGCACGCCTAGGAACAGGCCTAAGAACCCGCCCGTGAAAGACAGGTTTTTTGTGAATATGATGAATATTATACTAACGAAGCCGATTGCTGCGCAGATTAGATTGAACCATAGTGAGATGTTGTTTTTTTGGAAGAATCCTTGGCTTATCGCTTCTTCTTTTACTTGTTTTTGCCATTCCGCGAATTTTTTTTGGAAGTATTGCACGTCTTTTGAGAGTATTCTGGCTCTGCCTTGGAGTGGATGGCCACTCACTTTTCGTTTCAAGTCTGAGAAGGTTATTGAATCCCCTTCGGTGTAATGTTGTAGTATTTCAAGCAGTGTCTTTTCTTGTGTTGTCAGTTTTGACGTATCTTTTTTCTGGAATATTATTTCGTAGTCTTTGTCAGAACCAAAGATGCCGAGTGTCTTTTGTTTTGGCAGTACCTTTAGTTTTAGGTAGCCCTTCAAACAGAGGCTCAGCATTACTGCTGTGAAGTCTCTTGCTGATGGTTTTTTGTAGGCTTGTTTTATTAGCGAGCTGACTATGGCTGGTGAGTAGTCGTACGGCGGTTCTCTCTCGTAGATTGCCTCATAACCCTTTATTTTTGGCTCCCTGCCGTACCTGAGGTAGAGTATTGTGAAAAGTAAGATTATAACAACTGGTGGTATTATGAATATTATCGGGTTGAATATCGAAAATCCTGAGAATGCTCCCCGGTACCTGTTCTCCTCTTCTATAATTTCTTGAAGCCCCTCTCTGTTTATACTTTTCGCAAAAGTTGTTTTTGGGACAAGGTCTGATGGGAAAGCAACCCTGAGCTCTACCCATTGTTTTGCTGGTATGTCAAATGCTTGGAATATTACTGTCTTGTTTTCTTGCATTGCGATTTTTCCTTCAAGTTTAGGATGCCCCCAAGTGTACACATCCATGTTGTTGTTTTTTGCTTGTCTTGGAAGCTCGAATCTTCCCTCAATCTCTCTTAACGGGATTTCCCATCCTGCTCCCCATATCTTCCAGTAGAATTCTGCTACATCGTTGTAGACTTTCAGTGCATTTTTTAGTTCGTAAGTCATCAAAAATGTTTTTATCTCGCTGTTGGCTGTGTAATACCATTTTATTCTGATGGTATTTGATCCCCTGCTTGATGTTTCGTACTTCAAAGGTACTCGTTGGTCGTTTACGTATTCGTATACGTTGATGTTTTCTACTAGTACGTCGCCGTATTGTATGTCCCTGTATGCATACGTGAAGTCCCCATCGAAGTTGAATGTTACGTACTCCTCAACTGAGATGCTTGAGTCGTCGTTCACTTTCATGTTCACTCTTGCTTTTTCTAGGGTGTACGTTTTTGCATTTGCTAGAACCGTTAAAATTAGAAAAATGAAGACTGTTAGTAAATATTTTTTATTTTTTAATTTCAACCAGTTCACCCCTGTTTGTTTTTATTATTCTTGTTTTATTAAAGCTTTCCTTCCGAGGGTTAAATACCACTTGTTTTTCTGCTGTTCCATGATAAAATACAAGTTCGGCATCAATACATTAGATGGTTATACTGCCTGGAGGGATGGTAAGCTGTTCTGTCATTATTTGAATCTGGATGCTGTTAAATTGCTTCTTGATGATAAGGATGAGGAAGTTGCTAGTGGTGAGCTTGAAAAGATTGCGAAGGTTCTTAGCAGTAGGCCTCTGCCTAGAAAGTTTGAGTTTTTCAGGAGTTTAGGTGACCCTGAGCTTAAGGCTGTTTATAAAAAACGATTTTTAGTCCATAAAAAAAGTCCGGAGCTCTCTTTGCTTGAGTCCCTTTGATTTTAACATAAAACTTTTATATCTTGAAAACATCTTGGCTTTATGAAAATTCTTTGTGTTAGGTGTAAGGGTAGACGTCTTTGCGGTAAGTCGTTCTGCCCTATACTTTCTAAGTCTGAAGCAAGGTTCAGGGTAGAAAAACTTGTTGAGAAGGATTTTTATGGCTCTTCTCCTGCTCCCTTTGTCGGTCACGTTGGCTACCCTTTCCTCAACGTCGGCATTCTGAGCCCTCCTTACACAGCTGACGATGCCTGGCGTTATGACTCACCAAGATTCTGGTCCTCCGAGAGTTATAAGATTCCTGAGATTGTCGATCTGCGTTCTTCTCTCGTTAACTCCCGTTTCAATATCAATGTCAAGCAACGTAGCAGGTTCCTTGACATTGCCCAGGAGGTTGGCATGGCTTCGAAGCCTGTTGACGTTGAGATTAATCTGAAAAAAAAGCCCAGGTTTTTTGTTAACGTTAACGACGTTGTTGCTCCTATGGGCCCCAATGCTCAGCTTGAGAAGGTTAGGGTTACTGAGAATCCTAAGGTTTCTCAGAAGGTTGAGAAGGTTGTTTCTGATTCTGATCTTAAGGCTGCTGATGCCGTGGTTTATCTTTATGGTAATGAGTTTGATGAGAACTTCCTCTCAAGGATTCTTTCTATCGGTAATCTTGGTTTGAAGAAGAATCGTAAGCTTGTACCTACCAGAGGGTCTATTGTTAGCATCGATGATACTCTTGGGAAAAAGTTTATCTCTGAGGTAAAGAATTATCCCCAGTCTGGTTACCAAGCCTACTTTGGTGGGTACTTGGGTAATTACTACCTTATCCTTTTCTTCTCCGATGTCTGGTCTTATGAGCTTTTTGAAACTTATCTGCCTAAGGCTTCTTGGAACCCATCTTCTGAGATTCAGTTTTCTACCGATTATGAGCTGTATGATGGTCGTAAGAACTATGCCGAAGAAACAGCAGGTGGTTATTATGCTGCGAGGCTGCCTATACTAGAAAAAATGAACAGTTTAAGGAAGCAGTCTTCTGTTCTAGCTCTGAGATTCATCACAGGTGAGTATGCTGTTCCACTTGGCGTTTTCGTGTGTCGTGAAGCTTGCAGGAAATCCCTGAATTCAAGTCCAGTTTCCTTTGATTCTAAGGAAGCTATGCTTGATTATGCCAGAATCCTTGTGAACGATAAATTTCATTACGATTTGAGTTTTATTTTTTCTTCAAGCAAGCTTTTGAATAATATCAAGAAACAGGTTAAGCTTTCAAGGTTTTTTTAGTAGTCATAAAACATATTCGCTGGATACCCAACTTTTTAAAGTTGGGAGGAAAGCGAATCCTCCAATAGTTTTAAATACTTGTTCTCTTTTTGAAAGAGTATGAAGTCGGTTGTTACTATTAAGCTTAAAATTCCTATGAATAGGTTGCTTTTCGATACTATGAAGCAGTATAGCAAGGCTGTTTCTTACATCGCTGACAGAGGATTTAAGTCTGGTGTTCGTAATAGGTATGAGCTTCATCATCTCTGTTATTACGGGGCTAGAGAGAAGTTTAACTTGCCTTCTCAGTTTGTTATAAATGCTAATCGTGTTGCTTCCCAAACCTTGAAATCTGTCAGGACTAACAAGGGAAGCAAACCAATCTTTAAAGAACATTTGCCCTTGGCTTTTGACAAGCGAACGTTCACTTTCAGTTCTGATAAGGTTAGGCTCACAACCATCAAAGGTAGGGTTGACGTTCCTATTGAAGTTCCTGAATGTTACTGGAAATACCTCGATTGGAGTCCTCAGACTGCCCTTCTCACCATCAACACAAATAAGATGTTCTTGCACCTCACGTTTTCCAGAGATGTCAATATCCAAACGATTTCTAACCGACTTCAATTGGGTGTTGATGTCGGAATAAACCACGTTGCCGTAACAAGCCAACGACAATTCTTCAGCGGCAAGAAAATCAAGAACAAGATGATTAAGTATAAGCGTTTGAGAACAAAGCTTCAAGCTAAAGGCACTCGTTCCAGTCAGAAACTCCTCAAAAGGATTTCTGGTAGGGAGAGACGTTTCAAGGCTTGGGCAAACCACAACATCAGCAAAGCAATAGTTAGCAACTGCGATGCTGGAACTATCGTAATGGAAAACATCAAAGGAATAAGAAAACAACGAAGGGGAAAGAGGTTTAACTTCTGGCTTAATGGCTGGAATTTCAGACAACTGCAAAGTTTTATCGAATACAAAGCATTGCAGAAGGGAGTTAGGGTGGTAAAAGTCAGTCCTTACCTGACCACCCAAACCTGTTCTAACTGTGGAAATCTCGGTTCGCGTTCCAAAGGTTTCTTTGTTTGTTCCCATTGCGGTTATTCTCTCAACGCTGATTTAAACGCCAGTTATAATCTGGCTAAACACCACAGCAATGCTGATGGTGTTTCGGCATCCGTAACAATGCCATACATCCGAAGTGATGAACACAAAGGCAGTTCTTCTGCGATTGCGTGTGAGCTTATGGATAATCAATTCCCAAAAGCGTAAAGCCCCACTCTTCAGAGTGTGGGATAGCTTTTGGCATTATTGAATGTTACTTAGAAATCTGGTAAAAAAAATGAGCTAAAATCAGCCATCTGGATTATGTCACTACTATATAATACTAAAAACCATAACATTTATAAAGGGTAAAATAGCAAGATAGCAATAAGATTAACAGGGGGTATGTATGTCAATCAAACTGAAAACCTATAAGAACACTACTGAGTTGGCTAATTTGAATGGTATTCCTCTTTACATGGATGACTTTGTTGATGCCTCTTTAAGGGCAAAGTTAAATCTTTTCCTGCAGGGAGATACTGGTTCTGGTAAGACCCAGATATTAAGGGATGTAATAAACTATTTTGGGGATAAATACCTTTTCATATTGGGAAGGAATGATATGGATACAAGGGAGTTGTTTCAGCAGGTGAATCCAGAATTCCTTAAGGTCTTGAAAGAAGGTAAAGGCACAGCAACTAAGTTTAAGGATTTAAGCGAGAAGGTGGGGTATAATTTTATTGGTATTGATGAGCTTCCAAACTGTGTTCCCGCTGTTAGGGCTCAGCTGTTCAACTTGTTTGATGGTTTCATAGAGATTGAAGGCAAACCTTACCCGATAGGTTCTGGCTATTGTGTGGGTATGGCCACCGGAAATATTGGTCAGCAGTTTACAGAATCCTCAAATGAGCTTGGCAGGGCTCTGAAGGACAGGATGCACTTGACAATCGATACTGATTACTTTAGGCCTAAGCCCATAGACACCTTGGACATGCTTATTGAGGACAAAAACCCGAGGGTTAATTTTGGTACTGACAGTAGTGATAATTCAGATTTTATAATCAAGGCTCACAAAGATTTGTTTACACAAAAGGTTCCGTTTGAAAAATATATTATTGCTGGTTACCTTATTCATGGTTTGGATTATCTTGAGGGAGGTAAGAGCAAAATAGGGATGAAGTCAGGGTGGCCTAACAAATTGGAAAGCCATGAGTCAGGTTCCGATGCTGCTTTGATCCTTCCAGTGTCGCCTAGGGCAGCAAAATCTATACTGTCGTTAAGCCAGGCGTTGGACCAGATAACTAAAGAGAAGGGGGCAGATCAGTTGGATTATTTCAACTCTATGATGGTTGCATTCAAATTTATTGGTGCGTATTCAGGAATCCTAAATGAGGCAAAGGTTATGGGGGATTATGATGAAAGTCATTATGATGCAATGGATGCTGTTGTTTTAACCACAAAAGCGCAATTTGATGCTAATAAAGATGTTATTGCAGCAGGTGTTCACATGGTCAAATTAGGAAAGAAGGAGAAGAAGTTGCTTGACAGGTTTTCAGGAAGATGGTCTTTTATGAAAAACCTATTGGAAGAATTGGTTGGAAGGGAGAATAAAAAGTGAAGTCTCCTGATGAGTTGTTTGGTGCGAGTAGTGAAGAGATATTTGGTGTGAGTACTGAAGAGGCTTACAAGAAGTTTTTGGAAGAGCCTG
>CAYSAF010000018.1:0-18784 GCA_964428965.1 Candidatus Woesearchaeota archaeon | reverse complement strand
ATTACGGGAGAGTCACCGGCTGTAACTGATGAGATTTTAAACCAAGCCGAAATTGTGAAATCACCATTGAAATTATAAACATCACTAGTACCTACATTCACATAATCATCCGTCCCGTCAAAGTTTGCAGCGCCACCATACATTCCAGTTGTAACCCAATTAGTTCCGCCTTCTAAAGTTCCGTTATTACTGGAACTGCTTACATCTACAGCGGTTGTGTCGTTCTCTCCTATAGCAGAGTTATTATCGAAGTTAAACATCAAAACTAGGCTTTCGTTGTAGATTGTGTAGTTGGTTCCGTTCCAGTTCCAGGTGAAGCTGCCGAGATTGGTTTCTGTTATGCTTATGTTTGCTTCTGTGCTTGTGTTGGCTGTTGTTGTGCCGTTGGCAGGTGTTGGTTCTGTGAAGAGTATGTCTGGTGGTGTAGTATCTTGTGTTATAGTGTAATCTGTTGTTGTGAATCCTTCTGTTTCAGTTATATTCTCACTTGTTGTTATTTCCTCGCTTGCATTAACTTCTAGTGTTAGGTTTGTTATTGCTGTCTCGCTGTCATTTGTTGTAATACTCTCGTTTACTGTTTCGATGCTTTCATTTGTTGAAATATTCTCATCTATAATTTCCGTGTTTATCGTTGTGTTCTCGCTTGCATTTATGTCTAGGTCTACCTCCTCACTCAAATTGAACTCAGGTGTCAGGTTCGTTGACGTTGCCTCGCTGTAATTCTCTAATGTTAAATTCTCAGAGCTTGCTGTTAATGTCAGGAATAGGACAAGCATCACTAATGCTGCTGTTACAGCTATCAATCCCTTACCCTCCTTACCTATCCTAGCTCTTGCTAGAGCATTCTTTCTCTGATTAAGGCGTTCACTTCTTTTTCCCTTACCGAGCCATTGCCCCAGTAAGGTTTGTGTTGCCTCTTTTTCTAAATTCATCATTCTATCTCGCTTATCGCGTCCTCCGGATTTTTCAGGGTGTAGATTCTCTTTCTGGAATCTTCTGGGTGGAGTTTTATCATCAGCCACCCATGCTTTTTGAGTTTGGAGAGGATTATGCTGTTTAGAGCCTCATTTTTTTCTTTGAGAATTTTTACCGAATCATCAAATGAGAATTCTTTGTTTCCAAATGCTTTCCACAGTAGGGAGTACCTCTGAGTTAGCCATTTTGGTAAGGGTTTTGTAATCTGGAATCACCTAACTAAACCACATTAAGTTAGCTATTTATCTATTTATTTAATATATAAGCATATCGGTTAGGTAATCTTTAAGCAAAACATTTATATACAGGAAGTATATACCACAAGTGTATACACATGTCAGCAGACGTTTTTGATAACATCATGATTTGTAGTTTTTGTAAGAAGAAAACAGTTAAAGAGGAAGCTATCAAAGATGGTTTCAGGATTAGGGTTTGGAGGTGTCCTTCTTGCGGTCAGACTTGGCCTCATCCTGGTGACTTACAAGAGTATGATAAGTTCAAGCAGCTGCAGAATAAGAACTTTAATGTTAAGCTTAGAATGGTTGGCAATAGCTACACTATTTCTATTCCTAAAGAGATTATAATGTTTCATGAGCTCAGGCGTGATGAGCTTGTTAGGTTAGCTTTAGAGGATCGTGAGCGTGTCGTGTTGTATTTTTCGAGAATGGCAAAATTTATTAAGGAACAGGGGGGCTAAGTTTTTATGACGCCAACGGAAGTTAGACCTGAAGTCAGGTTGAAGGTGATGGAAGCCCTTCAGGAGGAAGCCTATAAGGGCATCGTAAGAATTGATTCTGAGACTATGCACGCTATTGGTGTTCGCCAAGGCGGTGTTGCTGAGATTGAAGGTGAGAAAAAGACCGTTGGAATCGTTGACCGTGCCTACCCCACTGATGTCGGCCAAGCGATAATCAGGATGGACGGTATTCTTAGGAGGAATGCAAGGACCGGTATTGGTGAGATGGTTAAGGTTAGAAGGGCTGATGTTAAGGAAGCAAAGTCTGTTACCATAGCTCCTGCACAGAAGGGAGTTACCATCCAGGCTGACCCTGTTGTTTTCAAGCGTGGTTTGTTGGGAAGGGCTGTTGTTAAAGGTGATCAGGTTGCTCTTGGCGGAGCAAGGTCGAGAAGAAGGACGATGGAGGGCTCTCCTTTCGAGGAGATTTTTGAAGCTTTCGAGCAGGGTTTCATGGGCCCTTTCGGTCTTGGCGGTTTGAAGTTCATCGTTGTTGATGTTAATCCAAAGCAGGCTGTTATTGTAACAGAAAACACCTCAATACATCTCAACCCCAAAGCTGTTGAGATGCCAGAAGAAAAGGTTATAGATGTTACTTACGAAGACATTGGAGGCCTTGATGAAGAGCTTACGAAAGTAAGGGAGCTTGTTGAGACACCATTAAGGCATCCTGAACTTTTCCAGAAATTGGGTATCGAGCCGCCTGCAGGAATTTTATTGTATGGTCCTCCAGGTTCTGGTAAAACGCTTTTGGCTAAAGCAGTTGCTAATGAGTCAGAAGCCAACTTTATTCTGTTGAACGGTCCTGAGGTTATGAATAAGTTTTATGGCGAGTGTGTTGATGAGAATTCTCTTGTGTTTTCCAATGGTCCTGGTCTAGTCACAATCAAGGAGGCTATGGCTGATTCAGCCAAACACATTGCAGGCCTTGAAATGGACAGACAGAGGGTTAAGATACTTCCTGTAACTGATAAGTTTGATAAGGGGGTAAAATCAACATTGACCGTAACAACCCCCCACAGCTCATTGACTTTGACACCTACATCATTGCTGTTGAAATTAAGCAAAGAAGGTGATTTAGAGTGGTCTTATGTTAAAGATTTGAATGTCGGTGATAAGGTGGCTATTGCAAAGAAGCTCCCATTAAGGGAGAGCATACCCCCCTTGCTTTATTTCCTGGAGGACAACACATATCTTGTTGGTAGTTCTTTGAGGGAGTTCCTTGATTCAATTGATTTGAAAAATAATCAAGTTGCAAAAATTTTGGGTGTGCCCCAAAGGAAGTATGAGGATTGGAAGTACAGGAAAACTATGCCCGCGTGGTGTGTCAAGAAGTTGTACACCTATGCCAAGAAAAAGGATGTAGGGTTCAAGCTATTGGGTAAAGGCAGAGTCCCTTCTTTACTGAACGATAAATTGATGTATGTCTTAGGCCTTCTCTCGGGAGACGGTCATTTAAGGTACACCCCAAAAGGTGGTCATGTTACTACTGTGCATTTTACAAACAATGATAAGGCAGTTGTGGCCAAATACAAAGGATATTTGAAAGATCTTTTTCATATTGACAACATAAAATATGATGGCAAGTATGGTTATTATTTCTCTTCCTCCCCTATTGGTACCTTGCTGCATAATCTTGGAATTCCTAAAAATGATAAGTCTCACACTTTGTCTGTGCCAAGCTACCTAGTTTTCCTGCCTGATGATTTGATAGCAGCATACCTTTCTGGGCTTTATGATACCGATGGTTATGTCCATCTACCTAAGAGCGGGAAGCAGATATCTTACTACAGTATGAGCGAAAAGATGGCAAGGGGGCTCATGATGTTGCTTTTGAGGTTTGAGATACAGTCTACCATGAGGCAGAAAAGTGACGGGACTTTTGAAGTTACAATAAATAACACAGATTCGATAAAGATATTCGGTGATAAGATAAAGCTGAACCATCTTACAAGGTCTGAAAGGCTGGCAAGGTCTGTTGGTGTGAAATACAACAAGCCTGTTCATGATAGGGTCCCTGTGGTGGGGTATGTTAAGCAGATTGCAAAATCAAAAAATATTTCTGGCAGGGAATTGTTGAGGAATGGTATAAACCCGTCGATTGGCGGTTACAGCAGGGATCAGCTAAAGCAAATCTCTAAGCTTTTCTCAAAGCACGGTGTGCCAGAGTCAGATATCAATAAGCTTAACACCTTGGCGGAGAATGATATTGTATGGAGTCCGATAAGGAAGATTGAGGGAAGCATAGCCCATGTTTACGACCTTACAGTTCCGAAAGACCACAATTTTATAGCGAATGGTTTTATAGTACACAACAGTGAGAAGCGACTTCGCGACCTGTTTGAAGAGGCAGAAAAGAACGCTCCGTCAATAGTTTTCATCGATGAGATTGATGCCATCGCCCCAAAAAGAGAGGAGGTTCATGGTGAGGTGGAGAGGAGGGTTGTGAGTCAGTTGCTAACCTCGATGGACGGGTTGAAAGCTCGTAGCCGTGTTGTTGTTATCGGTGCTACGAACAGGCCAAACGCTCTTGACCCTGCCTTAAGAAGGCCCGGTCGTTTTGATCGTGAGATTCAGATCGGTGTTCCTGACAAAAGCGCAAGGCTGGAAATACTGAAGATTCACACAAGGAACATGCCCCTGACAAAGGATGTTAAGCTTGAAGAGTTTGCAGAGGTTACTCACGGTTTTGTTGGCGCTGACCTTTCCGCACTTGCAAAGGAAGCTGCCATGAATGTTTTGAGAAAAGTTTTGCAGACCGTGCATTTAAGAGAAAAAGAGCCCATACCACAGGCTGTTCTCGACAAGATTGTTATTGAAGCCAAGGATTTCAAGGACGCTTTGAAGGTTGTTAGGCCCTCTGCTATGAGGGAAGTCTTGATTGAAACCCCTAACATTAGTTGGACTGACATTGGCGGCCTTGATGAGTTGAAGCAGGAGTTGAAAGAGGCGGTTGAGTGGCCTATCAAGACTCCGGAATCCTTCAAGAGGTTAGGCATCAGGCCTCCTCGCGGCATTTTGTTATATGGCCCTCCAGGTACTGGTAAAACGCTTTTGGCTAAAGCAGTTGCAAAGGAGTCTGAAGCCAACTTTATTTTTGTTAAAGGCCCTTCATTGCTGAATATGTGGGTTGGTGAGACTGAGAAGGGAGTGAGGCAGGTTTTTGAGAGGGCAAGACAAACTGCACCAACGATAATTTTCTTTGATGAGATAGATGCCATCGCACCAAGACGTGGCTTTGAGGTAGGCACAAAAGTTACCGAACGTATTGTTAACACCCTGCTTGCTGAGATGGACGGCCTTGAAGAGATGCACGACGTTGTTGTTATTGGAGCAACGAATAGGCCTGACATCCTTGACCCTGCATTGCTGAGGCCTGGTCGTTTTGACAGGTTGTTGTTAACATCTCCTCCTGATGAGAAATCTCGCTTGGAGATATTCAAGATTCACACGGGTAAGATGCCTATTCTCGTGGATAAAGATGAAATAAAAATTATAGAGAACGAACTTAAGGGAGTGGATGATGATAGCAGGTATGAGAAACATAAAATAATCTCAAAAATGGCATCTGACGAATCAATAAAAGCTTCTGATTTAAAAAAATTAAAGGAAAAAAAGAAAATTAGTTTCAAAGATTTATCAGACAGGGACAAATTACTTTATTATTTAAGTGAAAAAACAGAAGGTTATTCAGGTTCGGACATAGAGGCTGTTTGTCGTGAGGCCGGAATGCTTGCCTTGAGGGAGGACATAAAGGCTAAAGAGGTCAAGAAGAAATTCTTTGAAAAAGCGATGGATAAGGTTAGGCCTTCAATCCCTAA
Source organism: Candidatus Woesearchaeota archaeon (assembly GCA_964428965.1). GTDB lineage: Archaea > Nanobdellota > Nanobdellia > SCGC-AAA011-G17 > VGLX01 > JAWABC01. The sequence continues at coordinate 13,252 of CAYSAF010000018.1, read as the reverse complement.
GGACACGATGGACAAGTACAAGGCTGTTGAGGAGGAATATTTGAGAAGTGCTAAGTCTGCTTTGCAGAGGGATAAGCAGAGTTACTTTGGTTAAATCTTTGTTGTTATTTCCGGTTTTTCTTTTACTATTACAGTGTGTTCTGCCTGGCTTACAAGTCCTTTTGTTTTTTCAGGCAGTTGTGGGTAATGATACAGTATTCCTTGTTTTTCTAGAAGCGTTAATGCAAAATTTGTGTTTGGGAATTTTTTTATCAGCCATCTCTTTGCAAAAGGAAGCTCATTATATTCTTCCTGTATGAATCTTATCATGTTTCTTATTTTTGGGTCTCTTACTGGTTTTATGTTGTCTAGTCTGTATATTCCTGATGGTTTTCCGTCTATCACTTTCCCCTCTCCATTAGTTGCGAACGGCTCTACTGCGAAAACTTGTCCCTCTTCAAGTTCGTTCGGGTCTCCGTTGTCATAGTTAGGTATGTTTGTTCCCGTGTGCAGCTTGTACAAATCCATCTGGTGTCCTGAGAGGTTTATTATCGGTACAAATCCATATTCTTTTATTGTTTTTTGTATCACCTTGCCAATCTCTCCTATCTTTGTTCCTGGAGTGAACATTTTCAAGGCCTCGTTAAGGGCTTTTTCGCTCGCTTCTAAAATTTCTTTGTTATCGCCTAAATCTATTGTGCATGCTGTGTCCCCTATAGCTCCGTTGACGTGAACGCCTACATCCACTTTTACAATTTCTCCTTCTTTGAATGTGGTTTTGTCATCGGGGTATGGTGTGTAGTGTGCTGCTATGTGGTTTATGGAAATGTTTACAGGGCATGCTAGCTTCCCATCTAAACTTATTATTTTTTCTTCTATCTTTTCAGCAACTTCCAGCAATGAAGCATCTACCTTTACAAGTTTTCTTCCGAATTCCAAAGCTTCTGCTGCTATTCTTCCTGATTTTTCATAATCTTCCATTAAAAGTCACCCAGTTTCTTCTGGTTCGCGAACTCAGTTAAATATTCTTTCTTGTATCCCAACACTTCAAGTATCGGGCCTACTGCTGGTATTATTTGATTGTTTATATAGTATTCTGAGTCATAGTCTTGTGCTTCCTGTGGTGTTCTTGCCCTGTCTCTTATCTGTCCCTTGCCTGGCGTCACCACATACCTTATCGTCGTTCCTATGCCCACGTGCATCCCGCTTGCGCTCATCTTTTCTGCCACAGCAACGTGAGGTCCTCTGCTCTGGTAGTCTCCAAGGTTTTTTTGTAGTTGTGTTTTTATTATCATGTCCTCAATGTCAAATTTCTTATCTCTTATGTCTTTTATTATTTTTTTTACGTATTCTACTGTTTTTTCTTTCTGGTTTTCTCTTAAAACCATTTCAAAAACTTTTCTCTGCACGTCCTTCGCGAGCCTGCTCCAGTCTCTTCTTATAGACTCAAATCCTTTTACTATGAGCTCTCCTTTCTCGTTTAATAGCACATATTTCTTTTTTGCTCCTTTTTCTTCGCTCTTTTTTGATACGAAAATTCCTTTTGGATACATGCTCTCCAGCTCAAGCTCCAGTATTCCCGGCAGTTTGTTGTTTACTTTTTTTATGAATTCCAGAACATCATTTTTTGTTTTTTTGTTAAGGCTTAAAACAATTGAGTCTGTGTCCCCTGCAATGACTTCAAACTCTTTTTCTGCTTCTTCTATTGTTTGTTGTATGTAGTGTCTTGCTATTGCTGTTATCGACTCTGCGCATTCCCTGCTGTGCCACCTCGCCCCAAAGAACCCCATGTAACCGTAAGCAGAATTTGATACTGTTTTTAACGCATAAGATCTTCCTTCCAGCGCTTTGTCAAATTTCTCCTTTAGTGCTTTCTTCAGCTCGTTTCTTTTTATTATTACCTCTTTTATCGATTTTGTTATGAATCCTTCTTTTTTTGTGAAGTAGTACTTGACTGTTTTTCCTTTTTGTTCTATTTCTGGCGTTTCGTAGCCGATCTTTTCTTTTGTTATTGTTGTTGGTGTTATGTTGTAAGAAACTATTATGCTTGGGTACATCCCTTTGAAGTCTACCATCGCTAAATTTTCGTAAAGGCCTGGTTTTGGGTCATAAACAAAGGCCCCCTTGTATTTTTCTTGCATCATTCTTTCCATTATAATTTCTCTATGAGGTCTGTTTGGGCATATCTCGTTGTATTGTTTTGCTTTCCTTATCAGGTACCACTCTACCAGCTGTCCGTAGCTAAGTCTTGATATGTCAAATACAGGTTGTCCTATTATTTTTGTCAGCTCGTTTAGGTTTGTCAGTATCCTGTTGCACAGCTTGTATGTTATTTCTGAATCTTTCAGGTTGTACATGCATATGTCTTCTATTTCTCTGCTTCCTGAGTCCCACACCAGCCCCATCTTTGTTATGTCGAGTTCTGCCTTTCCCTCACCTATCAGCTCTTTTGCGACTGAGCTCAGGTCAAAATTTTCTGTTTTTAGAGTGTAGCCCATTATTGTTCTTATGAATTTGAAAATGTCTATGTGTATCACAGTCGTTGCTGCTTTTGTTGGTCTTCTCCTGTTTATGTTCAGCCCTTTTATTTCAGCGTCTAGGTTTATCTTGTTTTTTTCAGCCCTTGTCCTTATGTATGGCACATCATAACCATCAGAAAAGTAACCGACTAGATAATCGGGGTCCTGTTCTTTTATCGTTTTTACGAATTCCTTTATGAGTTCTCCCTCATTGCTTACAAATGTTATGTTCTCATCTGTTGGGAATCTCTTCCATGTTATCACTTTCTTGAGTTTTTCTCCGTACAGTGAAAGGCTTATTATAGGGTCTTTTGTTTCCACCGAGTATCTTCCTGGTTCAAAATAGGTTTCGATGTCAAATGCTAAAACCTTTGGATTGTCGTAAGAGCCTTCTTTTGCTGTTATCCTTTTTATCTTATTCCCATCGACTTCTATTTCGTAAAGCTGCAGGGGTATTATGTCCTTGTCTATCAGATATCTCCTCGTGAAGTTTATGTCTATTTCATGTGTTGCTTCTGTTTCCCTCATGTGTCTTATTTCGCTGCTTACCTTTGCTATGTCATTAGGATTTTTTACAGTTACCTTTATTGCTTTTATAGGCTGTTCATAGAACTTTTTGTTCTCTATCTCTACTTTTTCTACGTTTTTTATTTTCTCTATTCTTTTTTTCAGTTCTTCTATGTTTTTCTTTGCTATTACCCAGAAGTATGGTTGTAATGAATCATCTGTAAGTTCGATTTTCCTTCCTTCTGTTGTCCTTCCCGTAAGTTTTATGACTGCCTTCTCCTTGTTTTCATAGTCCACTTCTAAAGGGTAGAAACCTATTTTCATGCTACTTTTTACTGTAGAAACGTTTAAAAAACTTTTTAGAAGAATTTTTGTATCGGCTTGTTTTTTATTATCGATTCTCTTTCTGGCTTGAAGACATATGCGTATTGGCTGTCGAAGTAGCCGCACCTGAAGTTTTTTAAAGGTAGCCCTGTTCTTTTGCTCAGCATCAACGCGTAGAAGTAAGTCTGCGTGGTTGCGTATTCTTCTCTGTGTGCGTTCGGCTTGTAATCCCAAATCCAGACATTCCCATCTTCAACCCTTAACAGGTCTATGTGCCCTGTTAACGGCTCTTTTGTCTTTAATATCCCCCTGTAGTTTTCTATCTCTCCTTCCTGTAGCCATATAGGCACCTCTACTGCTACTGTCTTGTCATCATTTTCGAGCATGAACACCTGGACTTTTGAGTGGTTGCTGTTGTATCTTCCCTCATTTTGCTCAAGGCCATATCTTGTTAGCAGGCTTACCTCATGCCCTGTTATCTCTTTTGGGTTTATGCCTATCTTGAATCTAAGTCTGGAGCCCCTTGGTCCCTTTTCGAAGTACTCATGGGGGCAATTATCAAAAACATGGTAGAGGTAATTCTTTAAGGGATCCAATCCGTTGTTTAGAAGTTCTGTTTTTCTGTTATGAACCCTGTAATGGTAGAACCATCCATGTTCGAACGACGCATGCCTTATCACTGCTCACACCTCTTTTCCAAGCCTTTATCTTTACTCTCTCAATTATAAACTTTTTGGTAAGTTTTTTATATTCTTCCTTTAACTTAATTAGTATGGGTTTGAAAATTTCTGAGTTGGTTCCCAAGAGGGATGTGAAGTTTGAAGAGTTGGCTAATAAGAAGATTGCTGTTGATGCTTCCCAGATGCTTTACCAGTTCCTAAGCTCCATAAGGCAGCAGGACGGCACACCGCTTATGGATTCAAAAGGTCGTGTTACCTCTCACTTAGTTGGTATATTTTCTCGTGTTTCTAACTTAATAATGAAAGACCTTAAGCTTTGTTTTGTTTTCGACGGTAAGCCTCCCTTGCTTAAGCTTGAGGAGCAGGAGAGTAGGGCTTCAAGGAAGAAGATTGCTGAGGAGAAAATGTACAAAGCTTTGGAGGAGGAAGATGTTCAGGCTGCGTTGAAATATTCGAAGCAGACTTCGAGGCTTAATTGGGAAATGGTTGAGGAGGCAAAGGAGTTGATTTCTGCGATGGGCCTTCCAGTAGTCCAGGCTCCGTCAGAGGCTGAGGCTCAGGCTTCTTTTATGTGTCGCAAGAAAGATGTTTGGGCAGTTGCGAGCTCTGATCACGACTGCCTTGTTTACGGTGCTCCAAGGCTTATTATGAATCTCACCTTGTCCAGCAAAAGGAAGCTTCCTAACGGTTCTTACGTTTGGATTGTTCCAACACTGATAGAACTTGATGAAGTTTTAGATAATTTAGAGATAAATAGCGAGCAGTTACTTACTCTTGCCATTCTTTCAGGGACTGATTTTAATGTTGGAGGTGTTAAAGGTATAGGTCCAAAAAATGCTTTGAAGCTTGTTAAAGAACTTAAAACTGCTGAGAAGGTTTTTGCTAAGGTCAAGCCTGGCTTTGATTGGAAGGGGGTTTACAGAATCTTCAGGAAGATGCCCACAACAGATGACTATTCTCTTAAATGGAGTAAGGTTGACGAATCTAAGATTAAGAAGTTGTTGGTAACTGAACATGACTTTTCCGAAGACAGGGTTGAGAGAACCCTGGAGAAGTTAAGGGGTGAGGGTAAGAGTCAGAAAGGATTGGGAGATTATTTCTAGTATGAAAGTTAGGTTTCTTAATTCTAAAGGTGGTACTTTGGTTGGTTATTTGTATAAGCCTATCAAGAAGACAGATAAGGCAGTTATATTCTGTCACGGTTTCATGGGTTTTAAGGAGCCATTTAAGTTTTGGGCAATGTATCTTTCTTTAAGGGGTTTTATCACTTTGGCTTTTGACTTTACTGGCAGCGGCGAGTCTGATGGTTATCTTACCGAAGGCACAATCTCTCAAGAAGTTTCTGACTTAGATCGTGCTATTAAGTTTTTAAAGAAAAATCATGGTGTTAAAAAAGTATGTGTACTGGCTCACAGCATGGGCGCAGCAATTGCCCTTATTTCAGCTTCCAAGAACAAAGATACAGACTGTATTATTGCCCTCTCTCCCTTAGTCATTTTTGAAGGTAAGCCTTTTAAGAAGTACACTAACAAAATAGCGGATGTGTGGGACTCAAAAGGTCTTTGTGAACTGGTCAGGTGTAAGAGAATGCGTTCTCTCAAACTTAATTTTTTTACGGATTTGAAGAAGTATAATGTTTTGCAGGCAGCTAAAAAGATTAAGATCCCTATTTTAGTTATTCACGGTGACTCAGATTCAACTATAGACATTAAAGAGGGAAGAATTCTTTATGATACAATGAAGGTTAGGGATAAGAAGTTTTATACTGCTGAAGGCGTCGGTCACTATTTTGAAAAACACAAATTGAAGCTTCATGGGATAATTCTAGACTGGTTTAGGAAGTACTTAAAATGACAACCCTAAAAGAAGCTTTGAGGGGTAAGTTGAGTGCGAAGGAGCTTGCTCTTGTTCCCCGTTCCTTTGACGTAGTCGGTGATATTTTGATTTTTTCTGAACTTAAAGGCTTAAAAAAAAGAGAGAAATTGATTGCAAAAACAGCTTTGCAACTGCTTAAGCATGTTAAGACCGTTGCTGTTAAGTCTGAGACTCATTCCGGTCTTTACAGGACAAAAAAGATAAGGATAATAAGTGGTGCCAAAAATAAGGTTGTGCTTTACAAGGAGAATAACGCGATAATGAAACTTAATGTTGAAACTTGTTATTTCTCTCCGAGGCTTGCTACTGAGCGGTTGAGGATTGCTAAGCTTGTCAAGCCTGACGAGTCTGTGCTTGTCATGTTCTCAGGCATAAGTCCTTACGCTTTAGTTATTGCTAAGAATTCAAAAGCAAAAGAGGTTTATGGGGTTGAGATAAATCCAGAAGCTCATAGGTATGCTCTTGAGAATGTTAAGTTGAATAAGGTTAAAAATGTATTTTTATTTAAGGGCAATGTTAGGTCTGTCCTTCCCAAGCTTAAGAAAAGATTTGATAGGATTATCATGCCACTTCCGAGGACAGGTGAGAACTATCTTGATTTGGCATTATCTGTTGCCAAGAAAGGCTCCATAATCCACTTTTATGATTTTGAGTTTGAAACAAAGATAGATAAGTCTCTTGAGAAGGTTAAGAAGCACTGCAAGAAGTGCAAGATTCTCAAAGTTTTGAAGTGTGGCGAGTATTCCCCAAGAAAGTACAGGGTTTGTGTAGATTTTAAGATTTTATGAAAATTTGTGGAAGTCGTCTATCTTTCTCTGTCTCTTCCTGTCTTTCTCCAAATACTTTGGCGGGTTTACCTTAACAAACTTGAACCCCCAGTCTTCCAGCATGTGCTTCGCATTTGGACTTATTCTCGGACATGCTAAAACTCCTCTTACCCTGTCAACCCCCTTCATCTTCTTTATTTTTTCGACGTATCTCCTCAGTTGTGTTACCGCTTTCAAATCCCCACAGTAACGTTTGCATTCAACAACCACCAAGGTGTTGTACTTATCATAGCCGAAAACGTCTATGAATCCATACTTTGTGTGTTCCTCCAAACTTAGAGGCTTGAATCCCTCTTCTATCAGTTCAGGATTGTTGTATATCTTTTCTGCCATGTCCCTCTCAGTCCCCTTCAACATTATTTTTTCGTTGTCGTTCATGAATTGTGTGTGTAAGAAGTAGATTTTGTGCAGTCTTATCTGTATTTCTTCTTTTTGTGATTTATTTATGCTTTTAAGAACAGGTTCTTCTTCCATTATTATAGTGTGCTCTGAGTCTGCTTTCATGTAGTTTACAGGTGTGTTGCCGTTAGGCTGGTGTATAAGCAAGTTCCTGTCTGGTTTTATCATTATTATTCTGTCGCCTGCTGGCAGGTAACTCTCTGCCCTTCCGCTGTAGTCTATGCTGCAGTTCGCTGACACTATTATTATTTGTTTGGTGTTCAATGCTTCTCTCAGCTTTGCTATATATTCTTGCATTTTCCTACCACATACATCTCTTTGCTTCCGCTTTTTGAAGCTTCTGGTTTGAATGTCTTAACGAATTTGAATTCTTTCTTGACTTGGTTAATAAAATTAGGGTAATCTTTTCCTTGGAAGATTTTGCATACAAAATTTCCACCTACTTTTAACTTTTTCTTTGCTACACTTAATGCTTGTTTTGCTAGGTCAAAGCTTCTTTCCTGGTCAAGGTCCCTTATTCCAGATGTTTTTGGTGCCATGTCGCTAAGAACAACGTCAAATTTCTCAACGACTTCTAAATTCTTTTTGTCGTAAACATCTCCCTGTATGAATTTGAAGTTTTCTGCTTTAACCTTTGCTTTTTCCAGGTCTATCCCCACAACTGATCCTTCCTTACCTACTATTTCCAATGATACTTGTACCCAGCCACCGGGGCTACATCCTAGGTCTAATACCTTATCACCTTGTTTTATTATGCTGTATTTTTTGTTTAGCTGTTTTAGTTTGTACACAGATCTTGCGTAATATCCTTCTTCTCTTGATTTTCTTGTGTAGTAATCTTTCATTAAGGTTTAATCCAGAAATAGGTTTCTTTTAAGCTTTGCTAAGTTGGCAGTCCCAGCTCCAGTCTCTTCTTATATGTTATTGCTGTTGGCGCCTCTCCGCCGTGCCAGGTAAATTTTGGCCTTATTCTTAGTGGGTAGATCCTTTCAGAATTATCGTCTAGAATTATTCCCGCACCTGCTTCTTTTGGCAGATCATTGAGGTGTGTTAGAAGGTCTTCTGTTTGGTAGCTCTGCATCATCTCATTTAATGCTTGCACGTCTTTTTTGGCTGTTATTCTATGGCTTAAAATCAGGTCTGCTTGTGTCATGACGTCTCTGTGTATCTCCCCAGGCTGTTGTGTAGCAAGTACGAGTGTTATTCCTGGTTGTCTTCCCTCCCTGAGTACGGTCACAAGGGTGTCAGTTGCTGCTGTTTTTCCAACATCTGGAAGGCATTCGTGTGCCTCATCGATTAGTACCCATACCATGGGCTTTTTTTTCTCGAGAATGTCTTCTTCCGCACCTACATAGCTGTAGCCACCTTCTATCATTTTTATCTCTTCTTTTTTTCTTTCTGTCATCCTTTCAAGGAACAGTCTTTTTGTTACAAGGCCTATCACCAAATTTTTTATACCCCACCCTCCAACTCCTGTGTAGCAGCTTACGTCTATCACATTCACTTTTCCAGGCTGTGCTATCTCGCTCAGCTTTGTTCCTCCCTTATCGAATAGGCCCCATGCCTTTGCTGCCCTGAACCTGTTTTTTGAAGCGTTTTTTGTATTTAGGTCTATTTCCCTGTCACTGTCGATAGCTTTTATTAAATCATCTATACCATAATCGGTTATTTCCTTTTCTTTGAAATCGTACAGCACCTTTTCTATTGCTATGGCAACAGGATCGTTTGGGTTGAGCTCAAAAGTGAGTATCCAGTCTTCTGCTGTTAGTTCACTTGGTCTTATAGAGAATTCATAATCTGTAGGTATCCCCTCTTCCCGGTATTTTTCGTAGTGTCCTTTTGGTGTGTAAATTTTTATGTCTAATGCTTTGGGTTTCATATCCCACTCTTTCAGCAAGTCTCTTTCCTTCTCATTTGGGTATTTCATAGTCCAGAATATGCCCATGGTGTCAAACATTACCACACTTATATTATTGGATATGTCCTTCTGAAGATTAGAAATGCCTTCTGCAATTACCGATAGCGACCAGCTTTTTCCCGAGCCTCTCTTGCCCGCAACTAAAATTACGTGGCTTCTGACTACATCCATGAATACTTCGTTGGCTAAGGAGGTTGTTTTTCCCATCTTTACGTATGACTTTCCGAGAAATATGGTTCCTTTGTCACCGAATTTTTTTCTATCGGACTCGTCTCTTCCGACTATTATGTCATACTCCATACTTTTTACTATTATCTTTGCTTATTTAAAGTTTTTCTGGTAGAACTATTCCATTTCAGATTCTTCTATTTCTTCTTCACTGACTTCGTCCTCTGATGGTTTTTTCTTCCTCTTTTTTGTTTCTTCTTCAACTTCTGCGCCTACCTTCTCGACTTCTTCTGTTTCTTTTAGTTCTCCCTTGCCTACAATCTCTAGCTTTCCAAGTCTTCCTGCGCTCAGTTGCTTTTCCCCTTGGAATTCTGAGACCCATCCGTTTGTTATCCTTATCTTGTCACCTTCCTTCACCCTGTCTACGTCTTCATTCCACAGGCTTACCTTTATCTGTCCCGTGTCATCTTTTGCTATCGCAGTTGCAACTCTTCCCACATTTCCAAATTTCTGGAATTCCCTGACTTCTCCTACTTCAATCACTTCTAGCTCTATGTTTACGTTTCCTTGTCTCGGTTTCAATTCTTTTACTTGCATTTTTTCACCACTCAACTTCTTTTTTTAAGTCCTTTATAAAAGTTTGCTTTTTAAAAAGAAAGTTTGATAAATTAGCATAATTCTATTTTCTCAGCCATTCTATCTCCTCATCACTTAAATCCAGCTGTTCAGCAATCTCTTCCCCTTTTCCTTTTTTGAATATCGGTTTTAGGTACGGCAGTTCTTGTATCGCTCTTTTTTTTGATGTGTGCGTAGCTGATGCTAGTTTTTCTGCTATCATGTTTCTTTTTGCATTCCTCATTTTTGCCTGCCAGAGCTTTAATATCCTTCCTGTTCTTTTGTAGTTGACAAAACTGCCGTTCTTTTCTTTTTTTGATGTCGCTATCCCTGCTGTAATCAGAGCATTTATGTAAACCAAGAAATCCCAGTGCTGCCATCTCATTATCCTTCCCTTAAACACGTCTGCTCTTGATATCTGTTCATAAGCATCTACCAGATCCTGTCCTTGGTACTCTCTTGGCAGGTTCTCATCTATCCAGAGTAATGCCTCGTCTAGGTCTAGGTCTGTTTTGTCTATTGCTCTTAGGACATTTTCTGCTTTTTTGCTCTTGAATATTATTCTTAAAACATTGAGGATGGATTCTTTCTGCTCCCTTTCTCCCAAGTCATCCAGTTTTTCTAAAGTGTTTTTTGTGCTTGTTAACACCTGTAGGTCATTTATTGCTCCTCTCGCGTCCCCCCCCGACCTTCTTGCTAAATCTTTTAGCATTTCTTCACCATACTTTACTCCCTCTTGCTGGCATATGTTTTTTAGCAGGTTGAATATTGTTACGTAGCTTAGTGTTCCGAACTCTATTGTTTTGCATTTCTGTCTTAACGGTGAGAGTTTCTGTGAGAATGGGTCGTTGCTTGTTATTACTATCGGTACTCTTGTTTCTTCTATGACTTTTACCAGTGCTTGCACCCCTCCCCTGTCTTCCTGCCCAGTTATCCCATCAACTTCATCTACCAGTATTATCTTTCCCTTTTTGAAAAGGCTCATCTGTTTTGATGATATTCCTATTATGCTGTTTATGTTGCTCTTGTTTCTCGTGTCAGATGCGTTCACTTCAAGAAGCTCGTAATCCATTTCTTTTGCTAGTGCGTGCACCGCACTGGTCTTTCCGTTTCCAGTGGCGCCGTAAATCAGTACGGTTCCTCTTTTTTTCTTTGTAATGAAATTTTTTAATTCTTCCACTGCCTTGTTGTGTCCTTGTACATCTTTCAGGTTTTTTGGTTTGTATTTTTCAGTCCATAGCATGTACACTTACCCCATAACCCAACTTTTTTATCTCTTTTTCTATTTCCTGTATGCTTTCTTTGATGTTTATTTCTTTTATCTTGCCCAACTCTTCTTCTACTTCTTCTCTCTTTTTTTGTTTTTCTTCTATTTTTCTTTGCAAATCTTCTCTCTTTTCCACATACCTGTTTTGTTTTTTCTTTTCATCAAGCTTATTTTTTTCTTCGTCTAAACTGTCATGCTCTTGCAGGAATTTTTTTAGGTATTCTTCATTTAGTTTTTCCAGTGATTCCTGTATTTTTTCTTTCTTTTCTTCTTTGAGGTCTATCTTGTTGTCCCTTACCATGTTTTTTACTTCCCCCAAGTATTTGATTATATCCATTTCCCTGTCATTTTTCAGAGTCTCTACAGGATTATTTATGTAGTCTTCTACTTTTCTTATGTAGTAGAGGTTGTTGTATCTTTTGAATGCCTTTATTAGTGGTGAGAACAGGTTCAGCAATTCATTGTCAAGTTCTTTTTTGTTTTTTTCTATCTCTTCTGTTGCCTGGCTTACCCACTTTAGTTCTTTTGCTTCCTCCCCTTCATCAAGTTCTTTTATGTTTTTTTCTGCTTGTCCAATCTCCTTCCCAAGTTTCTCTTTCTCTGCTTCGTAATTCTCTCTAAGTTTTTGGTACTCTGCTTTGTTTTTCTTTGTTTTTCTTGTTTGTTCTATCTGTTCTTTTACCCACTCTATCCTTTCCAGTTTCTTTATTCTCTTGTGTATTGCTTTTGATGTTTCATCTATTTCTTTTATAGTCTTTGCTGTTGCTGCCAGTTCCTTACCTATAAGTGTCTGTATTATCGCAAAGTTCCTCGCTGTTTTTTTGCCTAGTTGGTCGAGCTCTGTCTGTATCGTTTGATAAAGGTTTTTCAGGTTTTGCGTGTTCACCTCTTCCGGTAGGTCAATTTTTTCAATGAATATTTCCACAGCCCTTATGTATGCTGGAACGTTTCCCATCACAACGTCTTTCACTTTTTGTTGTGTTTCTTGTTTTATCTCTGCTTTTTCCAAAACTTTGAGGCTTTCTTGGAGTTGTTCTTTGAGTTTTTGTATTTTGTATATTTCTACCTTTATTTCCCCTCTTTCCGGTTTAGTTTTTGCTTCAAACCACTTATCCAGTTCTTCTAGCCTTACTACCTCTTCTTTTTTCTTGAAGAGGTTTCTGAAGAAATTCATCATTTTGTTATGAAATTTGAGAGGAGGGCTTCTAACTGGACATACTCATCAGCGCCTTCTACCATCCTGAATTCTATCTCACCGCACTTGTCTACAAGTTTTACTTTTCTTTCATCCTCTATGTTGAGGTTCCATATCTCTTTCTGTATCTGCTTGATTATGTCCAACCCTGACAGCCCGTAATTAAGCATTACATCGAGTAGTTTTTCCCTTGCTTTTATGAAATCTCCTTTCAGTGCTGTTTCAAGGACTTCCTTTACTTCTTTTGGTCTTGCTGCGCTTACCAGTTGGTATACAACCTCTTCATCTACTTCTTTTGTTATCGCTGCGCAGCTTTGCAGTATGTTTTCCATCCTTCTTACGTCACCACTTGAAACTTCATATAGCGCTTCGATGGCTTTTTTGTCCACCTTCATCTTTTCGTTTTTTGTTATGTGCTCTATTATCTCTTTTATCTGTTCCTTTTCCAATGGCTTAAATCTGAATATTGTGCATCTTGACATCACAGGATCTATTATACGGCTGGAAAAATTGCACGACAAAATAAATCTAGTCGTGTTCGTAAAATTCTCCATGGTGCGTCTAAGAGCTTGCTGCGCTTCCTTGGTCAAACTGTCACATTCATCAAGATGTATTATCTTAAAAGGAACATTACCCATAGCTTTTGTCCTTGCGAAATCTTTTATAGTCCCCCTAACAACATCGATTCCCCTTTCATCGCTGGCATTTAGATCTAAAAAGTTCTGGTTATACGTGTCCCCAAAAAGTTCTCGCGCTATTATAAATGCTAAAGTTGACTTTCCAACCCCTGCAGGGCCTGCAAACAAGAAGTTGCTTATGTTTTTCTGCTTGACCATTGCCTTTACCCTTTCCACTATCCTTTCCTGTCCTTTAAACTCGATAAAGGTTTTTGGCCTGTATTTCTCTGTCCAGATGCTTTGGCTTGGGTCCATAGAACATTAGCCTAATCTTGATTTTTCTTTATAAAGCTTACGCGCAT
>CAYSAF010000017.1:6981-19023 GCA_964428965.1 Candidatus Woesearchaeota archaeon | reverse complement strand
GCGATGCTGGAACTATCGTAATGGAAAACATCAAAGGAATAAGAAAACAACGAAGAGGAAAGAAGTTTAACTTCTGGCTCAACGGATGGAATTTCAGACAACTGCGAAGTTTCATCGAATACAAGGCTTTGCAAATGGGAATTAGAACTATCAAAGTCAGTCCTTACCACACTAGCCAAATCTGTTCCAGATGTGGAAATCTCGGTTCCCGTTCCAAAGGTTTCTTTGTTTGTTCCCATTGCGGTTATTCTCTCAACGCTGATCTCAATGCCAGTTTTAATCTGGCTAAACACCACAGCATGTCTGATGGCGTTTCGGCGAATGTAACATCGCCTGACATTCAAAGTGATGAACACAAAGGCAGTTCTTCTGCGATTGCGTGTGAGCTTATGGATAATCAATTCCCAAAAGCGTAAAGCCCCACTCTTCAGAGGGTGGGATAGCTTTTGGCATTATTGAATGTTACGTACTGCTGGGTTGAACCATGTTAAGGAACAACAAAAAGCCGACGTTAAGAGCAGGTATCAAACCGTAAGTACCGATCATGGCAATAGTGGAAATGCTCATACCCATGAAATCGGTACCGAACATACGGATAATAGCAAGGGTGATGAAAAACAATAAAGGAGCCGCAATCAAAACGCTGGTGTAAATGTCAGAGTATGTTTCAAGAGTTTCTACATACTTCCTACGCTCAAGCCTGTAATTGGTCATGGTCTCATCAGCCTTCGAAGTGAGGAATGCCTTCAACTCACCACCGCTCTCGATGCTACTAACCAAACCGTTCAACAAATCCCTGAAATCTTCAGAGGGGGTTGTTATTGAAACGGCACGCAAAGCAGTAGTCAAGTTATAACCAAAAAGATTAACGTAATTAACAATCTTTTTAATTTCCCCTTCTACACCACTATACTCGCGAGAGCTAAGAATTAGGTTAAACATAGAAATAGGCTGAGCACCAGAACCGGCAACAGCAGCCATATGCAAAACCACAAAAGGGAGATCATCCCTAATATGACGCTTCCTAGAACTGGCAACAATCGAAGGGTAAACATACATAAAAATAAAAACGCCCACAGCGAACATGATCGCAATCAGAAAACCAAAAACAATCCTGAAAGGGATGATAGTGTCAATCAGAAAAACAGCGAAAAGAAAGGAGATGAAAAAACCAATCAAACTGGATAAAAACATCATGCTGATGTAGGTCTTAGACAGAACCTTAATGTCAGCAGCCCTCAAGTTATGAGACAGGTTATTATCAAATTGGGGATAATTCTTACTAACCTTAAGAGAATAATTCTCAAAAAAGCGATTAGCATATTTACCGTAAGGGCTTGACTGATAAAGGGTGTAATCGCTCAAAATGACTTTCTTCTTAGAAAGCTCGGAAGGAACAAGGCTGCGCAGATAGTCAAGTTCTACGTTAAGCTCTCTGAGATACCGCTTCTTAGTTCTGTTATCAAGGGAAACAAACCCCTTAGAAGGAACTATAGAAAGGGGGATCTCTGGATATTTGACTTGAACAAAACCAGACGTTGCCTGAATCTTCTCAGCGGACTCAGGAACTAGTTGCCTCCTGAAAGGTGTTGTGGTGAGATTTCCATCCTTAAGAGCGGCAGTCATAGAATCATTAAGAGTTTTAATTTCAGTAAGCTGCTGCAAGATGTAGTTATCATAAAAAGAGATCCACTCCCCTTCAGACCTACCCTTAAGGACCTCCTTCTTCCTCTTAGCAGACTCCGCTTGACTTAAACCTTTTAAGCTTTTAATAAAAGAATTAAGGTTGGACCTCAAAACGTAGTACTTAGAAACGTCGTCAGCTATGTCCTCGATCTTCTTGGCCAAATCCTTAACTTCTGACATTTTTCAACTCTGCCTCGATGAGCTTGTTAATGTGGAGGCTTACCTGCAACATGTACTTCCTCAAATCATCGGTCTCAGACTTACCACCTTTCTTGCCAATCAGGGAATCATACTCGTAAGAAGCCTCAACAAGCGTTTTTGCAGACTGTCTAATATTGTCTATGCCACTCATTTTATACCCAACTTCCTCAAAGTGTCCTTATGATTCTTATAGTAAGAGTTAATCATCTCCTGAACCTCTTTGAAATCGAATATCTTATTCTTGTACATAGACATTAGGAAATCGCTACGACGCTTAAATTCCTTATAAATCTCTTCTTTAGAAATACCGTGCTGCACGGAAATCTTGTCGAAGACCCTGCTATCAGTTTTGAAGTAGAACAGATCCTTTGCAGGGTCTCTGACAAATGGGGTATTGGTGACAGCATTACCTATATCTTCCTTGATTTTGATTATCTCAACAACCTCCTTCAAGCGACGAACAGACTTACCAATAACCTTGGTTTCAATCATCACACAAACAATGTCAAGAGTTTCCACAAGAGCAGGAGAAAGACTAATAGGCCGGGTCTCAAGCCTGCGAACCATGGTATCAACAGACTCTGCGTGCATCGTGCTCATGGTGGGGTGACCTGAATTATGGAGCATCAAACCACCAAAACCGCCAATAAAATTCTGTGTTCCTGGAATGGATATATCATAAACAGGCTCACTATTTTCTAATTCTATTTTTGATATGGACTTTATTTTATCTACATAAATATCATTTATGAATTCTTTTTTAGGCCTTACATTCTTAAGAGTGGACAAATCAACTTTTTTATTAATGGGCTGTATGTATTCTAAAAATCTTTCTTTCTCACCTTTACTATAAAAAAGGAGTTCATAATCCTCTTTTATCCTCCCTAACCTTTTCCTTTTTCTTATATTGCACATAATACTATACACCAGTAATAATTGGGCAACATCATTGGCTAGAATTTTGGAGCTAGTGTAATACCCAAACCTGTGTTTTGTTAGTTCACCATCCCCCGCCCATAATCCTGATAAAAACCAACCTATTTTCTCCTTAGATAATCCAAAAATGAAGTCAGCAACTCTCTTCTTATCATTTTTGCCAAAATTTTTTTTGATGAACTCACATAGAATCTTACTTGAGAAGGATAGCTCAACACATGTGCCATATCCTCTACCGATAACCCTTTTTCTGGGCTCCTTCCCTGTAACTTTTTTGATACACTCTTTTATATCTTTAAGGACACTTTCATTTTTGTTGTAGAATGAGATCTTACTATTCTTCCCAGACTCGTTTAAGCTTCCCTCTGAAAGGTAGTAACCCATTAATTTTAAAAACTCTTTATTTAACATCAACTTAGGACTTCTTTTTTCACTATATTTCACTCTTACCATTACATCGTCTAAGTCGTATTCAATTTTAGCATGTTCCATAAGTCTAATAAATTTCTCAGCCCTCAAAGCTGAAGCTTCATTTTTGGTGAAGTTAGCATAGTAATCAGATATTGATCCAATGCCACAAATATTACAACATTTATCATAACCTAATTTCTTAACAGCTTTTCTCACTAAAGCAGGAGCATAAATCCTTACATCACTTAACTCTTCAATTAGATTAACGTAATCGATGTCGGCATAACCACAGGGAATACGTGCAGGAATAATGATACTATCTCCTTTCTTCATCTCTTCAACCCTGTAAGGGATTATTTTATTGTCATAACCAAAAACGCTATGGTCCGGTGTTACTGTGACCTCTCTTCCACTTTCTGTTAATATTTTGAAAAGTGTACCTTTGGACTCATGCTTGACTTTAAACCTAACTGGAAGAATCTTAACTTTTCCATCTTCAGGATCTATAGTGATTGCCTTATAATTTACATCATCCCTTAAATCCTTAATTGCAATTCTTTTGGGATGGTCATTATTCAAAACTAAAACTTTTTCATCACCCCTCACTGAAGCAGCACCCTGGAACAAAACAAAGGCCTCCTGGCCGCGAATCTCACCAACAATAACATAATCTGGACGCTGTCTAAAAGACTCCCTCAACAAATCGAATAACGAAACTTCTCCATGACGTTCACCGGTGATTGCTGCAGCCCCAGTACCCTCACGAGCAACAGAAGGCAGCCAGTTCTCATGCATTATATTCAACTCCTTAGTCTCCTCAATAGAAACGACCCTTGCAGCAGGGGGTATGAAAAAAGCAATAGAGTTAAGGAAAGAAGTCTTCCCAGAACCGGTACCTCCTATAACAATAAGGTTGCACTCATACTCGATAACCATCCAGAGATAAGCAAGAATTTCTGGCGAAACAGTGCCAAAGTCCATAAGCTTAATCGGAGTCCAGGGTTCCTTAGTGAACTTACGAATGGTAAAAGTAGGACCCTTAGAAGAAATATCAGGGGTGTAAGTAGCGTTAACCCTGTCGCCAGAAGGCAAACGACCATCCAAAAGAGGGCTAGCATAAGAAACGTACTTACCACACTTCTGAGCAAGCTTCTCAACAAAATTAGTCAAAACCTTAATGTCGTTATAAACAATATTAGTACGGATGTTACGATACTTCCTGTGAATGATGTAAATAGGGCTGTTGATACCGTTACACTCAATATCCTCAATAAAATAATCATTCAACAAAGGATCAATCTCGTTCATACCAACAAAATTCCTGTAGATATAATACATAATCTTCAAGAAAGTCTCGTTATCAACCTTAAGCTTGAACTCAGAAATGAGAATCTTCAAGTTCTTCTCAAGGTACTCAATAACAACTTTGGGTTCACGAACGTTGATCATGCTGATGTTAATTATCTCACGAATAGCATCTTCGAGAATCTTAAAGAGGTTCTGCTCTTGAGCGGTCATAGCAGGCTCCTCAACAACATAAACAAGCTCATCAGACTCGGCATCCCAAAAAATATGAGCAAAAGCATAAGGCGGAGTTAAGGGATAGCGAATGTCTATATGAGTTTTGTCAGAATAATCGGGAAGCTGAGTAATAAGGGGGGGTGAGTCGATACTGAAGAATGTCTTCTCAGAAGAAACAGATTCAGTTGTAGGATTTTGCGGAACATTAAGGTTGGCGAATTTCGGATTTTTATCGAACGAACTTACAGTCACGTACTAACACCCCTTTTTTCTAATAAACAATTTATTTAGCGATTAATTAAGTTTTCGGTCAAGCAATCAATAACTTAATTGATTTGTCAAGCTTGGACTCCAGCTTCTTTGGGTCAGCGCTGGTGCCATCAACAACATTGTAGTGCATGGGAATAAGCACCTTAGGCTTAAAGCTGTTGGCAGCATCGGCAGCCTCACCAACATCCATGGTAAATGTGCCGCCTACAGGAAGCAATGCTATGTCGATGTTCTTAAGAGACTTCATCTCGGGAATGAAATCGGTGTCGCCAGCGTGATAGATGCGCTTATCGTTTACGGTAACAACGTAACCCACCCAGTCGTTAGCCTTCGGGTGAAATTTTTTGTTTATGTTGTAAGCCGGAACTGTCTCAATCCTTATGTTACCAGAAGAATAAACTTTGTTCGGTTCAACCAAGGTGACTTTTACGTTATCAAAATGGTTAACCTTGCTCTGACAGTCAGGGGTGACGAAAATCTCAGTGCCTGGCTTAATGATTTTTTCAATATCCTCCCTGCTGCAATGATCGTAATGCGCATGTGTAATGAGAATGATATCAGCCCTGTCAGAAGACTTCAACATAAAAGGATCTATGTAAATAACCCTGCCGTCAGCCAACTTAAATGTCGAATGACCCAAGTGCTTTAGATTAACTCCCAAATCCATGCTCTCAACTCCGCTAACTTGTTCTTGAACTGTTTGCTCGGTTTTTATGGTGGAACAGCCTGCTATAAAAAAGGATACAACCAAAAACATGATTATAAACCTTTTCACAATAGATTAGTAGTTTAATGAATATAAAAACCTTTCTTTAAACAAAACATATTTAAGTTGAGAAATAAGAAAAAGACAACACAAGGGTATATAAAAAAGTTAAAGGGAAAATATAAAAACGGAATAGATATGGGAAAAATAGACTATTGGGTTTGTGGATACTGCGGAAATCTTTTCATAGGGAAAATTCCTGAAAGATGCCCTATATGCGGACATCCAAAACAAGAATTCAAAAAATAGAATAAGAAAAAATGGAACTGTTATTTGGAACTGCGGGAATACCGATAAGCACACAGCCACATGACACGATAAACGGGATGAAGCATGTTAGGGAATTAAAACTTGGGTGCATGGAACTTGAATTCGTAAGACAGGTGAACATCACAAAACAGAAAGCACCTGAAGTGAAAAAAACAGCAGAAGCAAACAATGTAGCATTAACATGCCACGGACAGTACTACATCAACCTCAATTCTCTAGACGCCAAAAAAAGAAAAGAGAGCGAAGAAAGAGTCCTTAATGCGGCGAGAATAGCGTGGCTTTGCGGAGCTAAATCAGTAACTTTCCATGCGGCTTATTTGGGAGGGATGGAAAGGGAAAAAGTATATGAAGTAGTGAAAGAATCCCTGCTTAAAATATACAAAATACTTAAAGACGAGGGAAACAAGATAGAAGTGAGGCCAGAGCTTACTGGCAAAACATCACAGTTCGGGGATCTAGATGAACTGATAAAGATAAGCCAGGAAATAGACAATGCTTGGCCATGCATAGATTTTGCTCATTATCACGCAAGATTCAATGGAAAGTACAACACATACAAAGAATTTGCACTAGTTTTTGAAAAACTGGAAAAAGGATTAGGCAATGAAATGCTAAAGAACATGCACATACACATGTCAGGAATAAAATACAGCAGCAAGGGAGAATTAAGCCATTTGGAATTGAAAGATTCTGACATGAATTACAAAGATTTGATGAAGGTGTTCAAGGATTACAAAATAGCTGGCTATGTTATTTCAGAAAGCCCAAACATAGAAGAAGATGCGTTGCTGATGAAAAGGACTTATGATGGATTATGACTTTGCCATCATTAACAATTCATTTAACGCTTCGGGAAACTTGCCAACACCATCTTTAACCCTAAAATGACCCATCTTATGCTTAGTTATTATCTTTGCATTTAACTTTTCTTCGAATATTTTTGCGTCATCCAAAGGAACCCAAAAATCATTATCAGAAAAGATAGCAACGAAATTCTTGGTGTGCTTCTTAACTTTAGCAAAATCTATTTTAGTTTCAAGCCAGGGTTTTGCAGTTTCTTCCGCCTCAGTCTCAAGATTAGTAAGATGGAACCAACCAGCAACAAATATAACACCACCAACCTTAGCATCTGAAGATAGCGATTCTAAATATCTTAAAATAGTTTGGCAACCAATACTATGACCAACAAAAAAAGTTTCAGTAGTAGGAGTACCAACTTTTTTCTTCAAGAAAGAAAGCCATGCGCCAATCTCAGGCTCATCGGTGTTAGGCATCTGAGGAACTTCAACCTGAAATCCTTTTTTTTCTAATTCTTTCTTCAACCAAGGATACCACTCATCTTCTGGATGTGCTTCCCAACCATGAACGATAAAAACTTTTTTTACCATACCATCATAGCCTCATCGTATCTTATAAGTTTTGTTATAGCCAATTTACAACAACATCATCGGTTCTCTCATAAGGAAAGATATTTGCTTTATCAATTTTTACTGCATTCTTTTTCTCGAGGATTCCTTGCCAGCTAATCATTAAACCGTTATCGATCAAAACTTCATTAGGTGGTATGAAACATTTAGCATCACGCTCCTTACACATGATTTTTGCCATCTCCTGCAACCTTTTATTACAAGCAACGCCTCCACCAAGCAAAAGCTCATTCTTTTTGCAGTGAGCCATAGCACGCTCTGAAACCTCAAGCAACATAGCAAAAACAGTCTCCTGAGCAGAATAAGCAAGATCTTCAATCATGTACTTCTTTGAATCAAACTTCTGCTTCAAGTTTGTTAATAAACCTGAAACAGAAACATCCATACCCTTAACAACATAAGGAAGCTCTATAAGGTTTTTTGATTTTAGAGAAAGTTCATAGAGTTTTGGAGCTCCGGGAAAACCTATCCCTACATAGCGGGCAAAAGCATCAAGAAAATTACCAACACCCTGATCCAATGTTTCACCAAATATACGGTATTTGCCACCCTCGTAGGCAATAACCTGGGTGTTAGCACCTGAAACATAAAGCAGGACAGGATCCTTAGCACCTGTAGTAAGATTACCTATCGAAAGATGGGCACAACAATGATTAACTGGGACAATCGGAACTCTAACCTTTCTCGCAAGCTCCTTAGCAACATTCAAGCCAACACGCAAACAAGGGCCAAGACCTGGTCCGCGAGAATAAGAGATTAGAGAAACATCATCAAGGGAGATGTCAGCGTTGTGCAAAGCGGAATCGATAACAGACTGATAAATGCGCTCATGATGTTTTGCAGCCTCAACAGGAACTATACCCCCCTTCTTAGTAGTATAACTGTCCTTAACGTTAGCCAAAACTTTTTTACCATTGATGATTCCAACACCGAAAGTATCTCAGCAGAATTATCCTAGAGCTGTGCTTTCGATGCCAAGACAAACATCCATACAAAAAACTAAGAAACAAAGTTTAAATAACTTACCTTAGAGAAATTCAAGTCCTAAATTGTTGAAGCAACAAATCGGCATAAGAAGCATCTACCAACTCTTTAGGGGGTATATCAAAAAGTTTTATGTAGTGTTTAACTTGTTTAAACAGCTTATCTGAAGGAGTTATATTTTGCTCATCGTGAGCCTCTACTTCTACAAACCTTCCTAAATCCTTAACGCTATCGAGATGAACCTTGACATTATCAACATAATAAATTTCACGGCGCTTGTAAACTATTACCAAAGGTTCTAGGACCCTAGTAAGGATATCTTTAAGAGAAGAATTTGGTTTTAGTGGGTACAAAATGACATGGCTTTGCTTTATGTCCTTAGTTTCCTTACGTTCATAATAGATAAGATAATTTTCTATGTTGCCCTCGCGAAACTTTAACCTACCGCGAGGAACTTTAAAGTAGGTATCTATCTGGTGGTCTATACCCCTAAAAGAGGCATGAAGGGTTTTGAGAACCCCCTTTACATAATCATGGTCTTCGTATCTGGCTTTGATCTCAGCAAGCTTCTTCACATTAAACACTCTTCCAATATTTCCTAACATCCTCAAGCCTTTCAAAAGTTCCGGTGTCAAACCACAACCCACCACTTTTATAACCAAACAACTTCCCCTCGCTAGCAAGCTTGGGAAAAACATCCCTCTCAAGCATAGCAAAACTCTTGTCCTTAACCATGTCACAAACCTCAGGCTCTAAAATGTAATAACCTGAATTAATCATATTAGAAGGGGCCTCTCCTCTTTTAGGCTTCTCAACAAACCTCAAAATCCTGTAGCCATCCATGGCAACAACACCAAACTGGCTTGGATCTTCAACAGAAGTCAAGGCAATGGTAGCTGTAGCATTATTCTTCTTATGAAATTCGTACATCTTATTCAAATTTACGTTGAAAAGATTATCACCATTAACCATAACAAAAGTGGAATCAAACCTTGGAAGAAGGATCAAAGGACCGGCAGTGCCCATAGGCTTCTCCTCAACTGTGTAAAAGACGTTAAAATTAAAACTAGAACCGTTACCGAAGTACTCCTTAACTTTATCAGAAAGATAACCCAAGCCGAGAACAACATTCTTTATTTTATACTTAGCAAGAACATCCAAAACATGCTCGGTGAGCGTTTTACCGTTAATATCGAGTAAGGCCTTAGGAGTGTCCAGAGTGAGAGGCCTAAGCCTAATGCCTTCCCCGCCAGCAATTATAACAGCATTCTGAATACCCATGTTGAGAGGTGTAAAATAATGGGTATAAAAATGTGTTGGTTACAAAGGCTCTGGTGAAAATCTTTTTTTGTTTATACTTGTTAAACTCCTAAAAATGATAAGAGTCATGGCTTTTTCATGTCATCCGGCGTAAAACCTCAAAAATCAGCAGACTTTTTCACCGGAGCCGGTTACAAAAGAATTTGTGTTATCCAAAAATTATTTCATTTATAATCCGCATATAGGGGAATGGAAAGTTCCTTATAGACCTTTTAGTTAGTCATTATTTTTAATATGTCATTGTTCTTAACTATATACTCTTTACCTAATCTTTTTTTAGTTCTAGCATCAACACCACAACTAAATTTATTACCGATATCAGTATGAATCTTATAAGCTACATCCAAAACTGTGCTCCCTTTTGGTAGAAGATGAACATCAGGTAAGACTTTACCTTCAATGTCTGTTAATTTATTTTCATTAGCGACAGGGAAAACAGATATGTAATTAAGCAAATCAAAAACAGCATAGTCCAAAATCTTTTGTATGCCTGTACTGCTATACCTGTTCAAGAAAAGCTGAATGAAATTCAAAGCGTCTCTCTGCTTTGAAGTGAGACTAGACTCATTAAGAATTGTGAAAGAAGAACTTCCTGGAATGTATTGAATCAGCTTATTCTTTGCGGCCTCCTTCAGAGCAAGCTCAAAGTCAGCAGAACAACCAATAATCTTGTAACGAGGAAACTGCTTTATCAAACGCTCAAGATTCGCATCAGAACCTGGAATGTCAAGCTTGTTAGCAGCTATAATCATGGGCTTGGTAACCTGCCTAAGTTCGCTGGCCAAGGCTTTGAGATGGTCGTCGGTCAAAGCCAGAACGTCCATGGGAAGATCAAGCTCACGGAACGCAGACAAAACATGCTCTTCAGTAACCTTCAGACCAGAAAGCTGTTTGGCAAGAGACTTAACAACGTCACCTCTCTCCTGAACAATCTGCCTAGCAAACCTATCCCACCCCTTCTTGATAATCTGGAAGTACCACATATCAATCTCAACTTCGAGAAAAGTGACGTCCTTAGCAGGATCATAAGAGCCGGATTCAACAGGCTCGCCATGAGCGTTTGTAGAACCTGAAACATCAACTATGTGAATGAAAACATCAGCTTGACGTAAATCATCAAGAAACTGGTTGCCACGGCCCTTGCCAAGATGGGCATCAGGAACCAAACCAGCAACGTCAATCAGTTGCACAGGAACGAAACGCTTATGCTTCATACAAAAACCAAACTTCGGACTACATTGCAAGTTAAAAGAGTTATCAACACAATCGATGCTGACGAAACCAACCCCTTCGTTCTTTTCAATTGTTGTGAAGGGATAGTTAGCTATCTCAACATCTGCCAAGGTGGCTGATTTGAAAAAGGTAGATTTACCTGTGTTTGGCTTAGCTACGATTCCTAAAATCATTTTAAGAATCCTCTCAGCGCAGACTGATTCTTAGGAAGTGCAGTAATAATTTTTGACTCCTCATCACAACCGAGAGCAAGAGTCTTGCCTTCCAAGTAAAGCTTACCAACCAAGGCAGAAGTTATGGCATCAAGCTCATCATGAGTTATTTCCTTCTTACTAACATCTCCCTTAAAACCATACTTGGTTAAGCCCTTCTGCAAAGGCCTATGATCATCACCTTTCCTCGGGATGCCAAGAAGGTCCTGGGCGCTTCCAGGATAAGTCTCAATAACTTCAAAACCCTTTTTCTCAAAAAACTTCCTCAACATAATACCCCTGTTAGTTAATTTCTGCATACCTGCAAAACCGCAGGGAAAAACACGAATACCCATCTTCATAAGCTGCCTCTCAGCTTCTCTTGTAAAACCAAACTTAACACACTTACAATTATACTCAATACAACATCTGCCTTTAGGAAGACCAAGTGGGGCATCAATCGTAACTAACTTCGGCTTTTCTTTAAGTGTTGCTTCTATAATCTCCTCATCTGTATGCAAAGCTTTAGTTTTAACCTTCATACCCTTTTCGAGAACAGCAAAGCCGGTTGTTTTTTTCTCAACGCCAGCAAGGTCTATTCCGATAATCTTCATAAGGCAGATAGAGAGAAGAAAGTATAAATAACTTTTGCTTATTCGAAAGTTTTAAATACAAAGTTTAAGGTAAAAACTTTTATGGGTCCATAGCTCAGCCTGGAGTTAAAGCAGCGGGCAATTAGAGCATCGGTCTTATAAGGCAACCCTTGGTACAACAAGGATTTTTAGGACAGCCGAGGGTCGGGGGTTCGAATCCCCTTGGACCCACT
>CAYSAF010000017.1:0-6881 GCA_964428965.1 Candidatus Woesearchaeota archaeon | reverse complement strand
TTAAGAAAATCAACACCCTTCCCAGTAAGAACCAGGTACTTGTTCTTTTCCTCGTTAACTTCCTTAATCAACTCGTTAGAAACAAGCTCGTCCAAGTACTGGTTCAACAGCTTGTGGGATAGGTTAGCCTTGTACATAAGATGGGTAGGCTTTATCTTACCCCCTTTCTCACTAATCGAGGTAAGCATATCATTAACGATATCCAACTTATTCCTTCTCTGGTTCATTTTTTTAGTATGGATACGAAAGTAAACAAAAGCAAAAGATAGCCCAAAAGCTGGATGGACTCTGCAACAACATATAGGACAGGGTGAACGGTCAAGAGTATGAAAACGATCTGGCTGATAAATATAAGGAGGAAAGAAAGAGCAACAAAAAAAGAATTTCTAGACCTGTACTTCAAGTAGTTGTTGTAGTAGTAAATGAAGATGAAAAACAAAAGCAGCGAAGTGGTTATGTGGAATATGTGGAAGAGGTAATTGCCAAACAAAGCAGAAACAAAAGCAAGGTATATCAAGAGGAAGCTATACTTCTTGTCCTGCTTCTTGTCCAAAACAAGGAGGAGAGTAACCAAGCCGAGAAGCAACAAGAAACGCAACACAAAAAAGCCAACATTATAGAAAAGGTCCACACGCTCCAAAGTATTCGTAATTACAGTTAAAATACCTACCTTAACTATCTTAGTAACGGGATAATAAACGCTGATGTTCATAAATATGTTTATTATGTAAGAAGCGCAGATAAGGAAGAAGGCATAGCTGAAGAACTTATAGTTTTTTTCCTTACTAAACTTGTAGACCTTCCGGCCGTAAACAGCAACAAGGAGAGTAACAACAACGGTGACTAGCTCAAAAATGGAGTCTATACCCAGAAACCAGGAAGGGCTGAAAGCAAACGTTACCATCTTATTCCTTGAAAGCCTAGAGAGTGTTTAAAAAACTTATGCAACAAGCTTCTCTAAACCAATTCTGAAAAAAAGTTGCATAACACATTAATAAAACTATTCTTTAAGAAACAGCAACAAACGTGGGAGGTGCGAGCATGAACTGTATGGAAAGTGAGATGGGAACGATAAAACAGATTTTAGGAAACCTGAACTTACAAGAAAGGAATTACCTAAAATATTTGAGGGCAAAGGAGAGGGGGAGGGCGCACTGGGCACTTAAGAGATACAGAAAGTTAAGCTGAATTATTTTTATTTTTTCTTATTTCAATAACCATAGCCTTAATAATATCAAGCTCCTTCTGGATGTGCTCAATCTCGCGCTCAGCCTTCCTGTTAACAAGATAATCACGATTGGCCTTGATCCTGTCTCTATCCTCCTCCCTCTTCTGACTCATCAGGATTATAGGAGCCTGAACAGCAGCAAGGCATGAGAAAACAAAATTAAGCAAGATAAAAGGATAAGGGTCCCAATGCTCCATGAAAGCTATCACGTTGAAGATAATCCAAACAAACATCACAACAAAAATAGAGATTATGAACTTCCAACTGCCGCAAAAGGTTGTAAGTTTATCAGCTGCCTTCTGGCCGAGGGTTAATCTGTGGTCAAAGACATTCTTCCTATTGCCTTTTTTTACCATCAGATTTACCTTTTTACTTTACCTGCACTTCTCTTACGAGGCTTAACTGAGGCCTTTAAATCCTGATTAATCTTCTGGCTCACAAGCCTAAACCCGAACTTCGTAGAGAAATGTTTCGTGTAAAATGCCAAGTAAGCGAGCATTACAAAAAATATACTTGCAAGCAGATTGCTAACAATATTTTTAACAAACTCACTTTTTACAGCCGTCAAATCAAGTTGAAGAAGCAAGTTCCACAGGGTGTAGATAAAGCCGATGAATGCAGTGAGGAACAGGGAATTCACAAGGTTTCCAAACTCCTCTCCCTTAGATACTTGGGTCCTACTTGTGTACAGGAGATAGGATGATATCAAGGCATATACACAAATAAGACCGCTGCTCGTGGCAAACAACACAACCAAGACTTGTAAAATGTCCACTTTTTTAACCTCCCGAAAGATCTATTACTTTATCAAAAAACTTGAAAATCTGGTCAATAAAGATATCAGCAGAATCGCCTTTTGAGGACATAACCAACCCTTTAGCGCCGTATTGCTTAATCTTAGCAGTGAGTATGTGGGCAAATTTCACGACTGTAGTCATCTTATTGTAAAGAAGCAACGTGCTTAAAGAATCAACTATAACGTACACCTTGCTAGGAGATAAAGAACTTACAGCTTCAGACAAGGCTATACTCATGTCAGTTAAGTTTTCAGGACTCCTCAAATAACGGCAATTAGTACCTTCTCCCTTGTTGCCGGTCATCAAAGTTACTGCATCTATGAAGATGATAGCACTAGAATCGATATGCTCCTTGTCCAATAACCTCTTAATACCCCTAAAAGGCTTGTCGATACAGAGATAAACCACAGGAGAATGTTTTTTGCTTACCACATCCCTTAGAAGTTTGACTATAAGGGAGTTGAATGCTGAAGCATCTGCAGAGGTGAAGATAAGGAAAGCATCTCCCTTATTCAATTTTGTCTTTACAATATCCAAGCCCTGAACCAAGTTACACCTCTTTTTACTTCTTCTTTTCCTTAACCTTTTCTTTACCCATAAGGTTTTCGTCAACCAGGAACTGCTTACCACAGTAAACACACCAATAAACTCCGGTAAAATAATTGTCAAACTCGTTGCCACAACGGTTGCAGTGCGTCATAGCCTTAGAATATATATTTTGAATTATAAAACTATCGGTTTTAAAGCCATAAAAAGGTTTATAAAACATGTAAAAGTTGTTATTTAATGAGCCCCGTTGGTGTAGTCCGGTCAATCATTCAGCCCTTTCGAGGCTGAGACCCGAGTTCAAATCTCGGACGGGGCATCTAACCTTTTTGACTAATTCTAGGGCATACAAGAACATATACAGGTTATTTATTAAAAATAAGATTTAAATAAATCAAAAAAATCCTTTTAGGGGTGTAGTATGTTCATGTAACCTTCCACTATTAGGACCACCAGTTTCAATAGAGATATATTTACTTGCTTCTTTTCTTAAGTAGTAAACTTGTGGCATAACCCACTTTGTGTAACTTGATAACAAAGAGTAGAAGGGTAACACCCTATTTTCCCCTTTCTGCATTAATACATAAGGGTCATATCTTGATGTAGCTATCTCAAATAACTTATTCGCAACCTCCGCAACGTCCCTTTCTTTTCTCCTTGTGTACTTATACAAATAGTGTTGTTTCCCTAGTTGCATTAATAATGCTTTTGCTTCTAGTCTTACATTGATGTCAAAGCTGTATAGCAATTTTCCTGCTTTAAAACTAAACTCTTCAGAGGCTGGTAAGTTTTCATCTTCTATGCTTATTTGCCCTTCTCTTTGGGGTATATAATCCGAAGGTAAGCTTTCTAATCTATACTCTTGTTCTTCCTTTAACTTAACTTGTTCTCTTTTAGGACGCCCCCTTATACTTCTCGCAACACCACTTTTGAGTACGGGAACAGGTTCTGAGATAAGTTCTCTCAAAGTTTTTTTATCTTCCAGTATACCGGAGTCTACAAAAGAGACGACTGAGTCTAAATGTTTGGGAGCAAATAACTTTACAAAATATAGCATAGCATCTCTGTTAATAGCCATGGCTACATCATAACCGCCTTCTACACCCCCCCTTGATTTTAGCCCCCGTGTGACTGTACGTCTAAACGTTAGATACTCCTTCAGCTCATCATCTACCACAGCACTTTTTTCTGGCAATCTTTTCCCTTTCGCAAGGTATTCTACGCCCCTAATTGCTAATTCTCTTAGCTTTGGGTCGTTTAGTTTTGTGAACCAGTTTACCTTAAATCTTTCATCTTCAACCCCTAAAAATTTTTCTAAGAAATCACCGTTCATAAAATAACCTATGTGGGTATAGGATGAATCATTATACTTACCTACTTCCTTGGATAATATCATTTTTCCTAGATGGGACCCGTAAACTTCAAAGAACCAATCAGAGTTACTCTGGTATTGTCTTTTTAAGTGGTCTAGTACTCTTTTAGTGTCCTTCGTATTTGTTGACAAAAATCTTGGATTAAATTGTGTGTTTAATCTATCATCTTTTATACCTAACTGTTCTTCCAATATTTTTGGATTAATAAGACGTGAAAGATGAGCAGGACTTTTTACCCCCTTGCCTAAAGCTTCTATGCTGGTAGCTAAATTAAGACTGCCTGTTACACCCCCATAACTACTTAAGAAATCATCAGGATCCTCAGAATATTTTTCTGCAATATACTCTAGTGTTGTTTCTACTTCGCTGAATTTGCCACGTAGGCCTTCTTGGTGCCATGCTTCCCCAAACCTTTTGTCCTCTATGTTCATATATGCTGCTAGCCTTTTTCCATTATGCGTGAGTGTTTTTAGGGGTTCTAACTGTAAATCAACCCCTTTTGCCTTGTATATGTCCCTAGCAATCTCAATTAACCCACTCGATCCTCCATACCTCCTGAAGAAGTCTTCAGAATCTTCTTTGTATTTATCCTTCAAGAAGTCAAGTATCAGTTCAGTATTATCATAACCACTATTTATTATAACTCTTGGATTCCATGCCGTGTCAAATCTAGGGTCTCTTATGTTTAGTAGTTCCGATAAATGCCCCCCATCACTTATTACAGTGTTAAGGTAACTGATCTGTCTTTTTAAAAGCGCTTCTAGGTCTCTGGTAAGGGTTAGTTGACCTTCTTCTGCCCCATACCTTTCAAAGAATTGGTTGCTATCCCCTTCATATTTTGATTTTAGAAAATTTAGTACAGTTTCCAGATTTGATAGATTCAATGTTAGCTCTTTAGGTTTCCACTTGCTATTAAACCTGAAGTCTTCTATACCTAACATTCTTGATAGCACATCTCCCTTATTTACTATTGTTCCAAGACGCATTAAATGAACTGTAATACCTTTTTCTCTCATTTTTTTGGCTAAGGTATAAGATCCAGTTGCGCTACCATAGATAGAAAAAAACTTATCAGGGTCCTCCCTATATTCTTGACTCAGGAAATCTAACACTTTTTCCAAAGTATCCAAGTACATGTTAAGGTGTCGTGGTTTCCATTCAGTATTGAACCTGTTGTCAGATACACCTATTAAATCCTCAACTAATGATGGTTTGCTTACAGTTTGTGATAACTGAAGAAGGTCAATCCTTTTTGTATACCCAGAGTTTCTTAGCTCCCTAGCTATATTGTATGTACCCTCTGCTTTTCCATATTTATGGAAGAACTCATCTTTATCTTTCTTATAAGATTCTTTAAGCAAATTTGATACTGTGTCTACTAAGTCTATACCCCCCATTTCTCTTTGCTTCCACTTTTCAAATCTCTGATCTTGTACATTTAACAATGTTGCAAGGTTTTTTCCTTTGCCTGTAATCGTAAGTATTTTTGAAGGATCGATAATTATATCTTTTTCATTCATCAAGTCTCTCGAAATATTTAAAGCCCCTAATTCATTACTATAACTCGTGAAAAAGCTTTCATGGTCCTCTGTATATCTTCTTTTCAAGAAATGTATAAGTGCTTCAATGTTTTCTAGTGTTATCGTGATATGTTTAGGTTTCCATTCCCTTCTAAACCTTATATCATTTATTCCTAGCAAATCACTTAGGGATCTGCCATCACTAATTATAGGGGATATAGCTGTTGGATTCATATGGTGTCCAGAACGATGGAGTTCATTTGATAGTACAATTGTTCCCATATCTGATCCATATACTTCAAAAAATTTGTCAGGATTCTGTTCATACCTCTTCTTCAGATGACTTAAGATAATGTTGGATTCGTCATCATTAAGGTGTATAACTTTAGGACTCCAATCTGTGGCAAACCTTTTATCACTTATGCCCAATAATGTTGATATCATGTTACGATCACCGATTAGAGAATGAAGCTTCTTAATTTTTAAATCTAAACCCTCTTCCTTTAAATCTCTAGCAAGGTATATAGAACCATTCTTAGACCCGTATCTCTTAAAAAAATTATCAGGAGAAGACGTATACGATTCTTTTAAACAGCCTAATATTTTCTCTGCATCACTAAATTTTAAATCGATATCTTTTATATCCCGTTTAGGTACTTCTGCCCCAATTTTTCTTTCAATCAATTTTTCTAATTTATCTTTATTGCTGACAAGTCTGTGAAGGTTTCCCAAATATATCTTTTCAATAGCCCCTTTTTTTATCATATCTTTAGCTAAAAGATAAGTTCCTGCAGGTTGTATATAATGCAAAAGTTTATTTGTATCTAAACTTTGTAAGAAATTTCTTATTGTTATAACTTTTTTAGGACCTAAACCTTTCGGGGTCAGCCCTTTAATTTTTTTCCCTTCTAATTGCCCTTCTGATAAAGTATCTACTTTTTTTTTAAAATCTTTCCTACTTTATAGAATTCACCATCTCTTACTAGAAGAGGATTTTTTCCATGAGTATAACCCGCTAATTGTTTTATGTTAAACCCAGATTTCTCAGCCAATTCAGATAATCTTACCTTCTCTTCAGGATAACTCATTAATATTTTTGTCAGATTTTCTCTTCTTTCTCTTAGATGTCCTTTGTATTCCTTAAATGATAACTTCTTTATGCCCATTTCTGATTCTGTGTACTTCCTTAGTT
This sequence comes from Candidatus Woesearchaeota archaeon, assembly GCA_964428965.1. Lineage (GTDB taxonomy): Archaea > Nanobdellota > Nanobdellia > SCGC-AAA011-G17 > VGLX01 > JAWABC01. The sequence continues at coordinate 225 of CAYSAF010000017.1, read as the reverse complement.
CGTCAAGCTTTTCTGTGAACCTCTCGATTTTTTCAGTGTCCCCTGTTTTGTAGACATCAGATATAAGTTTTGTTACCATGATTTCATATTCCTTTTTAGAAGAAGACATTACTTTGGTTGCTACTTCTGGTCTAAGTTGCTCTAAAGCTTGGTTTATTTTGTCTTGTAAGCTCATTACATATATGGCAAGGATACCCAGCAGTTTAGTGCTGGGGGGAATTGCCA
>CAYSAF010000016.1:0-21370 GCA_964428965.1 Candidatus Woesearchaeota archaeon | reverse complement strand
GGAGTTACCATGGTTTAATAAAAAAATTAACTAGTATAAAAATTTTGTTATTTGGTCTCTTCTTCTGTTTCTTCGTACGTTGGTATGGCTTGTTTCGATATTATCACCACGTCGCCCACCGATTTTACGTATTGGTGTGGTACTATTACCCCTTTTGCTCCGCCAAGCACTTTGCTTAGGAAGGAGTTTCTCGAAGCTTTTATCCTCCAGCCATGTACCTTGTTCATGGTAACTATCGCTTCTTCTACGTCGCCGAAATACTCTCCCGTATCCGTAAACACCTTCATATCGTACAGTTCTGTTACTTGTTTCACTTTCAGCATGACTCTTACCTCCTGTTTTTCTCTGTGAGGAAAAATTTTTAAGTATTTAAAGATTATTATTCTCGATGCTTAAATTTCGCAACCTAACTGTTGTTGGAACCTCTCACGTGTCTATAGACTCTGTTCGGGAGGTGGAGAGGGTTCTGCTTGAAGTCAGGCCTGAAATAGTTGCCTTGGAGCTTGATTTTCCGCGCTTTAGGGCCTTGCTCTCTCCTAAGGGGCATAAGCCGACTCTTGGTGATGTCAGAAGGCTTGGATTGAAGGGTTTCCTGTTTAACTTGATAGGTGCCTGGGTTGAGAAGAAGATTGGGGAGGTTGTCGGTGTTTCCCCCGGTTCTGAGATGGTTAGGGCGATTGCCGTTTCCCAGAAGATTGGAGCAGATATCGCCTTGGTTGATCAGGATATATCCATTACTTTAAGTCGTTTGTCCAAGGCCATTACCTGGAAAGAGCGTTTTCGTTTTGTTGGTGACCTTTTGAGGGGTTTTTTTGTTCGTAAGCCTGTGATCGATTTTGATTTGCGTAAGGTTCCCCCTAAGGATGTTATTGACAGGCTGGTGGGTAAGGTGAAGAGGGACTATCCCTCTTTTTATCGTGTTTTGATTGCTGAAAGGAACGTGTATATGTCGAAAAACTTATATAATCTGCTCTCCCTTAACAAGAAAGTAGTCGCTGTCGTTGGCGCCGGTCATGAGGAAGAGCTTATCGAGCTGATTAAAGGCTATGAAAGGCCGCAGAAAGCTAAGTTAGTGCTGCTGAAGCATCATAAAAATGGTTAGTTTTACTGGAAAAGAGGTGAGGCATTTAGTTTTTGCTACTCTGGCTCTTGGTTTTATCTTCGGCTTTGATGATGGGAGGCCTTCTTTTGAGTTCGTTTATTGGTTGTTTAACTACGTTCGTGTTTGTTTTGCTTGTGTTGCCGTTCTCCTTGCATATGCCCTGGCTCAGAAACTTGTTGCTGACCATTTTGGTTGCTCTGTCGAGTTCAGGTTGTGGACTGTTAAGAGGTATGGTTTCCGTCCTTACAACAAGTTTAAGCATCCCATTCCCCTCGGCGTTATTGTCGGTATCCTTGTTGCTTTTCTTTCTGCCGGTAAGTTTTTCTTCCCTGGTGTTGCCTCTTTTAAGCTGGCTGAGCAGAGGCATAGGCGTGTTGGCAGGAGGTTCTTGAACGTAACAGGTTGGGAGCTTTCCAGGATCGCTCTGTCCGGCGTTTTTGCTGCTTTGCTTGTTGCCTTTGTTTTTTCTATTTTCGGTTTTAGGCAGGTTGTTTTGATAGCCTCTTTGTTTGCTGTTTTCCAGCTGCTTCCGATCCCGGGTCTTGACGGGGTCAAGGTTTTCTTCGGCTCTATGGCCTTGTTTGCTTTTTCCGCTGCCTTTGTTTTGGTATCTGCTATCCTGCTTAATTTTGTTTCTGCCTTTACTGCCTTGTTTGTTTCTTTCGTTGGTGCCAGCATCTTTGGCATTATGTTTTTTTATTACCGTGTTTATTCTAGCTGAAAAGGCTTATCACTCCCTTCTGTGTTAGCCAGACTGCAGCTATCCATGCCAGGAAGGTGAAGTGTCCGTAGAACGCTAGTATAATTAGAAGGCCTGCTGCTATGTCTACCATGCTGGGTATGCTTTTTATGAATATTATCCCTTTTATTATCAGGTAGATGGCTAGTGCCAGGGCCATCGTTTTTGTTATCCCGAATCTCAGTAGGATTATGCTTAACGCTGCCAGTAAGTCGAATACTCCAAGTATCTTTAGTACCATGCCTTTTCTGTATACTCTTGTTTTTAAAAACTTAATTGATTTCTACTGCTCGAACTCCATTTCTATGCCGCCGACCCATCTTGCTATGAGGTTGTACAGCCATGCTCCTACTGCTCCGCCTACAAGTCCTATTATTCCATAAATTATGGGGTATGCTATTATAGTGAGGAATCCTATCCCCGTGATACTGCTGATGGGCAGCATCTCAAGATTTACCCCCTCTATTGCTGCTAGTTTTGGGCTTATAGCAGATAGCACAAGCGCTGTTATTATTCCAACTATAAGACCGACGAATGCCATTAATATAGCTTGTAGTTTGGCCATCGACCATACTCCTATCTTTTTCAGGACTACCATTTTTCACCTCCTTTTCCTTGTTTCCTTTGTTTGTTTCTTTTTATTTATATTTTTCGTTTCAAGTAAGTTTTAAATAGAACGCCTTCCCTATTTTTTAGGGGTATTGGTGGTGATTTTTCTCACCGTTAGTTTATGGAACTAAAAAATTTCAAGCCTAGGCTTTATCAGGAGTCTATTTTTAATAGTTGCAAGAGTAAGAATTGTTTAGTCATTCTCGGTACAGGTCTTGGTAAGACTGCTATTGCTTTGATGCTCGCTGCCCATCGTCTTGAGCTGTTCCCGAATTCTAAGGTCCTTTTCGTTGCCCCTACCAGGCCCTTGGTTGTCCAGCATTTTGAGACTTTTAAGAGGCATCTCGACATAGGTCTTGATAAGCTTGTTTTCTTTACAGGCCAGGTTAAGCCTGAGGAGAGGGAGAGGTTGTGGGAGTCTGCTTCGGTGATTTTTTCCACCCCCCAGAGTATCAGCAACGATGTCTTGAGCGGTCGTGTCTCTCTTGAGGACGTCTCTGCCTTGCTTATCGATGAGATTCAGCATTGTGTTGGCGACTATGATTATGTTTGGATATGTAGGCAGTATGATAAGGTTGCTAAGTTTCCCAGGATTCTTGGCTTGACCGCCTCTCCGGGTAGCGATGTTGACAAGATTATGGAAGTCTGTAAGAATGCTTTTATTGAGGATATTGAGATAAGGACTGAGGAGGATGATGATGTTAAGCCTTATGTAAAGCAAGTTGACATAGATTATGTTCTTGTTGACTTGCCTGACGATTTCAAGGTGGTGCAGAAATATCTTGCTGACTGTCTTAAGAGGAAGTTGCAGAAGATAAAGGATTACGGCTTGGTTACCTCTGTAAGTAACCTTTCCAAGAAAGACCTGCTTGGCATGCAGAAGGATTTGCAGCGAAGGCTTGTTTCAGGTGACCGTGATTTTATGGTTCGTAACTCTATTTCCGTTCTTGCTGAGATTATTAAGATTCATCACTCGTTGGAGCTTTTAGAGACCCAGGGTGTTTCTTCTTTGTTCACTTATATGAGGAATTTGTTTGAGAGTTCTTCTAAGACGAAGGTTAAGGCTGTTAAGCGTTTGGTTAAGGACCCTGATTTCAAGTCTGCTTACGTAAAAACGCAGATCTTGTTTGAGTCTTCTGTGGAGCACCCGAAAGTTCACATGCTTAATTCTATCATTTCCTCTGAGGTTGCCAAGAACCCTGAGGTTAAGATTATAGTCTTTAATCATTACCGTGACTCTATTGTCAGGCTTGTTGACAACTTGAACAGGTTGGAGGGTGTTAAGGCAAAGTTGTTCGTTGGCCAGGCAAAGAGGGCCGGCATTGGTCTTTCCCAGAAGGAGCAGATTAAGATTCTTGAAGAGTTTAAACAAGGTTCTTATAACGTTGTCTGTATGACCTCTGTTGGTGAGGAAGGGCTTGATATAGTTTCTGTTGACCTCGTTGTCTTTTTTGAGCCGGTTCCTTCTGCTATCCGTTCTATTCAGCGTCGGGGTCGTACCGGTAGGCAGACTAAGGGTCGTGTCGTTGTCCTGGTTACTAAGAACACCCGTGATGAGGTTTATAGGTGGACCGCTCATCATAAGGAGAAGCGCATGCGTCGTGTTATAGCTGATTTAAAGAGGAAGCTTCAGCTTCAGTCTGATAGGCAGCCAACCCTTGCTTCTTTTATGAATGTCAAGGAACCCTTTAAAGTTGTTGTTGATTCCCGTGAGAAATCCTCTAACGTTGTTCGCGAGCTTGTTAATCTTGGCGTTGGCGTTTCCATGCAGAACATCCCTGTCGGTGACTATGTTATTTCTGATAGGGTTGGTATTGAGTTGAAAACTAAGAAGGATTTCATCAATTCCATCATAGATAGGCGTTTACTCACCCAGGTTAGGGAGTTGCGTAACAATTTTGAATCCCCCCTGCTTATCATAGAGGGTGAGGAGGACATTTATTCTATCCGTAATGTCCACCCCAATGCTATCCGTGGCATGCTTTCCAGCATAGCTATTGACTATAACCTTCCCATAATTTATACTAAGAACTCGAAGGATACTGCTGAGTTGATTCTTACCATTGCCCGTCGTGAGCAGGAGAATAAGGACCGTGAGTTCCCTTTGAGGCTTGAGCGCAAACCTTTAACAACAAAAGAGCAGCAGGAGTACATAGTTGAATCTCTTCCCGGTGTTGGTCCTTCCCTTGCAAAGTCCCTGCTTAAAGAGTTAGGTAGTATTAACAAGGTTTTTAACGCTGATAAGGGGAATCTTCAGAAGGTTAATAATTTGGGCCCTAAAAAGGCCGACGATATACGCCGCCTGATCGATGAGAGTTACGATAACTCTTGAGCAGACCGTTAACATTAACGATATAAGTCTTATCTCTCATTTTAGTGTTAAGATTGATAATAGAGTTAGGATCTCTTATTATTGTTAGGTACTCATTTTCTGGTTTGTGGTTGCTTTGTAGGTTGGCTGCATTAAAAATTTGCACAGCCTTGTTAGTTTTGGTTATAGCAGCACTTGTTAACAAGTAACTTATCCGGTTTATGTAGGTTTTTTCTGAGTTTTGTAAGAGTATTATGTCCCTATCATTTCCGTTTTTGAAGTACTCTTGAACAATATCCCCCGCCACAAAATCAGAAAGCTCTTTTTCGGTAGTTTTTTCCATTCCGAAAATTAGAAAGGGATTCTGTACTCTTTTAAAGATTATTATTCTAAAGTATATACTTCTAGCGTTTCATATACAGGTCCTTCTGGTATTAGGGTGCTCTTTATCAGCTTGAATTCTTCCACATCAAACTTCATCGGTTCTATCTTCATGTGCAGCTTTTCCTTTACTGTATTCTTGTCTTTTATCGATTTTACCCTTGCAAGTGTTAGGTGTGCCTTGAATCTTGTGTCTTTCGGGAACATTTCTTGCAGTTGAGAGTCTATTTTTGATTGCAATTCACTTAGCCTTCCTTTTATTCCAACCCATATCACCCTTATGTAGCTTTCATCAGGAAATGCTCCTAATCCTTCAAGGCTCGCTTCGAATTTTTTCATTTCTATCTTTCTTAGTTTTTCTTTTACCTGTTCTGCCTCTTTGTCAGTTATTTCACCGAGAAATTTTAGCGTGCAGTGGTATTCCTTCACAATGTTCATATTTCCTAGACCTGAGAACTGTTTCTGTATCTCTTTTATTCTTTCCCTATGTTCTTCCGGTATTTCTACCGCTATGAATGCTCTCATATTAACTCAGCTATTATTTTTGCAGCAAGCTTTGTTGTCATTTCATTAACGTCTATTTGCGGGTTAACCTCCACTATGTCAACTCTTTTCAGGTTTTTCAGTAGTTTTAATCTTTGTATGAAGTATATTAAGTCTCTTGCCTGCATTCCTGCAGGTTCTATGTATCCTGTGCCTGGTGCCTGTGAAGGGTCAACAACGTCTATGTCTATTGATATGTATAAAGCATCGAAGGTTCTTGCAATTTCCATTATGGTGTCGCAAGTTTCTTCTATGTTGTTTCTTAATTCTTTCATCGTGAAGCATTTTATTCTTTTTTCTCTAATGTATTGCTGCTCCTTCTTGTCCATGTTTCTAACACCCACAATGATCAGGTTCTCTTTTTTCAGTGTTCCCTCTTCTATCAAGACTTGTATGAAGTCCTCGTGGCTCGGCGGTTTAAAATTATTCTCGCAATCTGGATGTGCATCAAACATTATAAGCCCTGCATTCTTGTATTTTTGCACTACCTTCTTGAATAAGGAGTATGTGATTGAGTGGTCTCCTCCAATGAATATGTCTCCTTCTTTTTCAAATATATTTCTATTGGTTTCTTCTATGTTGATTTGGTTTACATCAGCAGAGTCCAAATCATAAATCAGGCTTTTTCCTTGCTCATTTACAGATATTTCTTTCAGGGCCTCAACTATTTTGTCAGGTGCTTTTTCTGTTCCAATGTTTTTTCCGAGGCTGCCCTGTGACGTAGCTACTTTTACTATCTTCATATTCTTTAGGGTTTTAGAAAGATATTTTAACCTTGTGTTTTGAATATTTTTGGCAGTCTTGGTGCTTTCTGTCCCTGGTATGTTCCCTTGTATGGATGCTCAACTTCACCGCACAGTCCTTCCAGCTCTACTCTCCCGCAGTACTGTCCGTTCATTATCCTCCAAGGCCTGAACGACCAGAACTCTAAAGTTACCTCTCCATCGAATCCCGGATCGAAGAATCCTGCAAAGTGTGATAACAACCCCACTCCAAGTCCTGTTGCCTCTCTTGACAGTCTTCCGCACAGGTTTCCAAGTTTTACTCTCTCATTTGTCCCAAATAGGTAAAGCCTGTCCTTTTCCATGAACAGGTTGTCATTACCTTTCTTTTCCTCAAAGTATTCTTCAGGGTCATAATAGCCTACCTTTGTAAGGTCAAGTGGCTTTGATGCACCTCTTTTGTGTGCGTAAACATTTTCAGTGCTTAAATCTGACGGCTAAAACAGGCTTTGTTACATATCGGGTACATACTTCCAACAACATAACAAGCTGCTTACGTACTGATGACCGTACGTAAAACACCTTACCCCTACAGCTCTTAACTTCAACAAGGTAAGTTTTGCCCATCTTGAAGCACAATGCAGTCACAGAAGGCTCTAGAACTGCTTCCAGAACCTGCTATGCGCATAGCCAGACATGCATCTAGCATACGCTCTAAGGATACTAAGCCAGAGCTTATGCTAAAGAAAGCAATTAGGGATCTTGGTTTTTTATACCATCCTAAGATTGTAGGCAAACTCGATTTTGCCCATAGGAAGAAGAAGGTGGCAGTATTTGTTCATGGTTGTTTCTGGCATAACTGCCCACGCCCGAAATGTCACCACGTAGTTACTCTTAAGTCGAAGACCCAAGTCCAACTTTTAACTATATGACTTAATTTCCCATGGACAGCAATACCTGTGGGGGGAAAGAGGTGAATAAATGGCTATGAAAATTATTCTGTGTTCCCCCCTTTTTAATTTTATTTAAGCGCCAAGGCGTAAAAGACCTTTAGGCTGACAATTACCATTGTTGGTACTAGCACATAAACAACTGCTTTGAAGAGAGTCGTTGCCCAAACTGGAAAAAGAGTTATGCTTGCCAATAGATTTAGCATCAGAGTTAAAGTTAAACCTGCCAGTAAAAAAAGTACGCCCTCCTCATGAAAAATATTGCCGACACCCACTATTATTCCAATTACCAACAATAGCCAGTAAACCCAATTGCCCCAACTGAAATAATAGGTAAGGGCACCCAAGACTAAAGCTATAATAATCCCAATTACTACTAAAGAAAATGCCTGCTTTTTGTTGGTCAAATCAATGTTACTCAAATCAAAATGGATGGATTCTTTATTTCTAGCCATTTTCTCTCACCTCCTTATTTAACAAATTTTGGTTTTTTCAGTTTTTTAATATATTTCATTAAACTAAATTTGGGAAATTTCTCCTTATTTTTTTCTTTTTTCTTCTTCTTTGGAAGAGGAGGAACAGGAACTTCTTTGACAACTGTTTTAGTGACGGGAATTTTTTTAATAATTGTTTTAGTGATAGTTTTAGGACGGGCACTGGCCTTCTTTTTCAATTCTTTTATTGTTTCTTCTAACTCTAATAATTTTTCTTTGAGTTGTTTATTTTTAGTCTGAAGAAGTTGTAAATCTTTTGGTTTTCTTTTAATTTTCTTTTTGGGTTTGGGGGAGGTTTTTTTGATTTTAGTTGGTTTAGGCTTTTCTTCTGAAGGAAATTTAAGAAATTTAACCACTCCAGACTTAAATTCTAAAGCGCCTTGGCTTTCCAACTTTTGAATAAGGTTAAGAAGTTTATATCGATCTATTCCAAGTTCATGAGCTAATCGAAAAGTATTTGTAGGGCCTTGATTCTTTAAATCTTGATTCTTTAAATATTCAAGTATCTTATGATTGGTCATCCTGAGTACCATTTTGATTTAGTTTTACTTTTATCCCCAGAAAGCTTTAATATACTCCTGAAAAGGTCCTCTGGCGTATGCTTGAAAATCTTTTTTCTCTTTCTTGATTTCACTTTGGAAAAGTTTGATGCCATCACTAATCCTACTAACTGCACCTTTATTTTCTGCAATCTGGGCCTTAATATCACCTTTAAATCTGTTTACCTTCAAGGTCATGTTTCTCATCCCTTCTTCTCGCATCTTTGTAGCTGATTCTTTCATATCCTTCTCGTATTTCTTCCAATTAGCTTGTAAAGATCTAACAGTTGCTCCAAATTTCTTTGAATAAGTACCCATTTTCTGTTTCTCTGTATCAATGTTCTGCTGATAGGATTTTACAGATGTTTTTCCGGCCCCTTTAACAATAACTTTTTTCTTAATCATTTTATCATTGTCCTCCTTTATTTAGTTTAATTAAACATAATTCTAATTCTTTATTTTAACTTAGTTCTTTTCCTAAAAATAAATAAAAAAAGGAAAAAGCTAATCCTTTTTTACTTAAGCAGTGGCTGGTACTGCAATTGAAGCTTGTTCAATCTTGGTAATCTCTTCCGCATAGTGCAAGAAGGTATCTACGCAAGCTATAACCACTCTAGCTTCTATAGTTAGTATCTCGATTCCCACTAAGTTAACTCTGGCCCAGACATCTATGACCATTCCTTTATCTAAAATTCTATCCAATACTTCCGCTAATCCAGAAGAGTCTGGTGTTCTACTTACCATTTTTTTCTTACCTCCTTTAATTTTTGTTGCTTCTCACAAAGCATTATTTTACTGTAAATTTTACTATAAAGCAGTTTAGGATTATATATAATCTTTTTTTCTCGGCAAATATTAAAGGGGAAAAAACAGAATTGGTTTTTTAGAATGTTTTTAATCTTGTTTCGAGATTGGAAAATCCAAGAAAAATTCTCTTTTAAGTTATCTTTTTACTTTCTACAGTTGCCTCACTCTTTTTTCTTCCGTAGTTTTTGAGCAAAAGATAAATAATATTTTTTCTTTTTGGCAACGTCTGCCTTAAACTTTTCAATAAAGCTTTTAACATCAGTTTGCATTCCACTTATTTCTATAGCACATTTTTCTAGTTCTAACTGTCTTTGCTTTTTTGATTTTGCTTTTGGCTTTTCTTTGCTTTGTTTTTTAGCTATTTTTTTCTTGGACATTTTTCGCTTTTATTTCGCTTTTTTGAAGATTAATTTTTAGGTTCTTCCTTTGTTTTTCCTTGCTTACCTCCATTTTCAAAAAAGCTTGCTAAATGCTGGTAAGCATTAAGTAAAGTTTCTTTCCTCAAACCCATTTCTTTTTTTGTTTTTTGGGTTAAGGAATAAATTATTTCTCTGCCTTTTCCATTTTGCTTGGCTATCTTGTTTTCTTTCTCTAATTGGTAAAGCAGGGGGTAAAGTGTTCCTTGAGATAGTATGCAATGAAAATGCTGAGCAATATCCTTTAAAATTTGATAACCTGATTTACTACTGTTTTCCAAAAAGAGTAGGGTGGTTAATTCTAAATTATCCTTAACTAATTTTTCTAAGATCTCCTGTGGTAGCACATGGGATTTAGGAAATATCGTTTCTAAAGAAGGAGAAATAGTAGGGAGCATAAAAATATTTAGATCTTCTTGTAAAAGATAGATTCTTTGGTGTAAAGAAATAAGTTGCTGAAGAAAAGCATGATCAAGGTTGGTAGTTTCAAAAGCATTAACTAATAAGAAAGGAGTTTTTTGCTGTAGCTGCTTATATCTTCTCTTCCAGCCTGGTGGGGTTATACCTTTTGATTTTTTAATCAAAGTATTCAAAAAAGGAAGGAAAATCTCACAGTCACTTAGCTTTGCCCCTGACCAATCAGCAAACAAAAACATTCTATCACCCTTCTTTTCCACCTCATTAAAGCACTTATCTAACTGGCCTTTAAGGCGTTGGATAACTTCGTCACTAATCATATTAAAGTGAAAGTTTCGCATTTCAAAATCAAAGTGAAGCTGGTTTGTTTTATGGGAAATATAGAAAAGAATATCATCTTTCTTAACCATTGACTTTATAAAATTAGAGAATATTTGTCGATGCTTTGTTCCTCCATTATATAAAAATAAGAAATTCTCACCATAATTTATTTTATCAAAAAGAATATTGTTCCCTAAATTATAGGAAATTGCAGATTGAAACATGGTCACCCCTTTTAGTTTCGGAATACGAATAGCTACCAATATTAGTATTATCTATCTATTTAAATGTTTCTGATGTGTAATTGATGTGTCGCTTATCCAACCTCGATTAAATATATATGAAACGATGTGTCATCTACCTGTATGCGCAAAAGATACACAAATATCCCCTTGCCTGAAGAGTTAACCAAACAGATTGACAATCTCATCCAAACAGCAGAGTTGGGATATAAAACAAAAAGTGAATTTATTAAGGAAGCAGTAAGAGACAAACTAATTAAGCTGAGCAGGTTTAAGGGTTTTAAAAAAAAGTAAATTCAGAATTAAGACTTCTGACTCTGTATTTTGATTAATGCAAAAAATCAGTCAGAAGCATCAATTAGTTAAAGATTTCTCTACTATTTTCAATTTTCGAAACAAACAATGAAACAGAAATTATATAACCAACTCCTAAGAATCATTAATTAAAAGAGGTGGTTATTAATGGTCTATGTTCCCGTACATAAAAGAAAAAGTCTTGGCAAACAGATTCACGAAACCTTAGAAGCAAAAAAAAAGAAGGAAGTTGAACAAAATGAAGAAAAACCTGGGGGAATTGATTCTTCTCTTTCTAGCATAAGAAAGGAGATTGAAAAAGAAAAGGTTGAATCAGAATATCTTGTTCCTGAAGTAAAAAACTGGATAGAAACTGATTCTGTTAAAGCGATTAAAGAAAAGGTAAAGAATTGGCTTTCTTTAAAATATCCTGTTCATATTATTGGACCAACAGGCTGCGGCAAAACTATGCTAGCTTTACGGATAGCCAAAGAATTTGGCAGGCCAGTTGTTTGGATTAACGGGGATGAAACTGTTACCACCACTGATTTAATAGGTGGGTATTCTCAGGTAGAAGTTAACAGCATGCGAGATAAATATATACATAATGTTTTCAAGGATAAAGATATCTTAAAAGCGGAGTGGGTTGACAACCCCCTAACCTTAGCTTGTAAATATGGTTATACTTTAGTTTATAACGAGTTTAGCCGCTCCAAGGCATCTGCTAATAATATCTTGCTCTCCATCTTTACCGAAGGAATCTTAGAACTCCCCACCCAGTTTGGCGAAGAGCGTTATGTTAAAGTTCACCCAGAATTTAGAGCAATTTTCACATCCAATTCTATCGAATACGCAGGCACCCATAGACCCCAAGATGCTTTGTTGGACAGAATGGTGGGGATACATATGGATTATTATGATAAGGAAACAGAAGCTAAGATTATTGCTGCTCACTCTAATATTGAGGAAAAGTATGCCATGTTAATTACTGAACTGCTCTGTTCCTTAAGAAAGAAATCTCCTCAGGAATATGGCCTAGGCACTAGAGCTGGGGTAATGGTGGCTCAAGCCCTTAAATTAAATAACTGTTCTGATAAAGCAACAATTAAAACCTTGCTGGGAGATGTAATTACTTCCAAAACTAAAAATATCCAACACTATCAAGAGCAAATGAAAATTATTGGAAAATTATAAGGTACCAAAATGAATGTTATGGAAGTTCAAAAAAAGGTCATTCCTCTAATTAAAGAGTTGCTGAAAAAAGAACCGGAAAGTATCTCACTGGTAGAAAAAAGCAATGAAGGCTGGACTCTACATTGTGATATTTTGGAAAAGAAATCTGTTCCTGAAACTTATGACCTGTTAAAAATCTTTGAGTTTAAGTTAAACAATCAAGCTGATATTGTTAGTTTTAAGCAGCTCAAGAAAGTAAGAAGAGGAGACACGGAGTAAGGGGAATTACTTATGGAAATCAATCAAATAATTAATTTATCTCGTCATTGTTTGCATCTCTGCACTAGTGCCAATATTGAAGAAATTGTTTTTTCTTGCATTATGGAAGCGGATGCTTTTGTCACTTTAAACAGTGAATTTTGGAAAAAAAAGTTTCAGGACTACCAAATTAATTGTCAAATAAAAAAACCTGATGCGGTTAATCCAGAAGAAAAGATTGTGGTTGATGGCTCTTCTCTTGGTGAGGAATTTAATAAATGGGAGAAGAAGTGGGAAAAACAGCCTCGAGTAGTTTGTATATATAATATTGATAAATTGAACCCATCTTTAATTGAGGAATTAGTGAAGAGACATGATAGGATGATCATGTCTATTAACAAGATAAAAATGGTTTCTGATAAACATTTGGAAAGAGAGATAAATAATCTTGATCCAGAGCTAGTGGAAGACATTGTTAAAAAAGAATTAAATAATCTTATTTTATCTTTACTTTTAACCCAACCAATGTGTGGAATTGAATTAGTTAAGATTCTCTATCAGAAATTTAAGGTTTTTATCTCTCCGGGAATGTTGTATCCTACTTTGCATGAGTTAGAAAAGAAAGGCTTGTTAAAATATGAATATAAATTAAAAAGCAAAGTCTATAGTGTTAAAGAAAGAGAGCAAGCTAAGAATCTACTAGAAACCCGAGCTAAAGTAAATTCCTTGTTTTCCAAGCTATTGGGGGGGTGATTAAAATAGGAGAAGAAAAAAAAGAATATCTTTATGTGTATGGAATAATTAATCATAAAAATACTCAGTTTAAGTTTAAAGGATTAAAAAACAAACCTTTACAAAAAATTAATTTTCAAGATATTGCTGTTTTAACTAGTTCTTATCCTAATTTACGTCCTGTATTAAAAGAGGAAGAAGCAATGCAGCATGCGGAAATTCTCAAAAAAATTGCTCAGAAAACTACTATCATCCCTATGTCTTTTGGCGCTGTCTTTAAAAACCAAGAAATTTTAGAAGTAGTTTTGTCTAAATCCTATCCTGTAATTAAAAAAACTTTAGAATTGATTAAGGATAAAATTGAGTTAGGGGTTAAAGTAGTCAAAAAACCGTTAGAAGAGAACAAGCTGGAAGATCAGCCCGATGAACGGGTCAAAGAAATTTTAGAAGCCTTAAATAAATTAAGTGAAGAAAGCAAAGAAGGAGATAAATTTAGTGAGAGGCTTTTATTAAACTATTCTTTTTTAGTAGAAAAAAAGAAATTTTCCCAGTTTTCGAATAAAATTGGAAAACTAGAAAACAAGCACCAGAACTTAAAATTCATTTACACTGGACCTTGGCCACCTTACTCTTTTGTCAATATAAACATTAAAGGTAGTTAAAATGTTCCTCATCGATGATTTATTACTAAGAAGCTTGGGGATTTCCCTAAAGCCGTTTGATTTAATCTGGATAATGGAATTAATGCGGGATTATGCCTTAAAGGAAAAATACAATCTCAAGCAAATTAATAATCAAATAAAAGAAAACCAATTGCTTTATGAGCTAGGAGAAATAAACGAAGAAGAGTATAAAGAAAAACATCAGTTATTGCTGGAAAAATTAGAGAAAGCAAAAGAAATTAATGAAAATTTATCCCGAGACATGCAGATCTGGGATGCAGATCTGGGAAATTAGCTAAGGAGGTGTTTATCATGGTAGATTCAATTGGAAGATTCCCTGTGGGAAGAAGCGCTATGGTAGGAAGAAAAAGAAAGAATTTTTTACAGCGAACGATTCAAAAAATGGAGCTATGGCGGGACAAAGCTAGAATGAACCTTTTCCAGCAGAGAAGAAGGTACAAACAAAAAGTAGAAAGCAATCAGGCTTTAATGGAAGCAAAAAAAGCAGGTAGATTGCCTAACTTAAATCCCAGCGGTAGCCTTAGTAGGCTAAATGAAGGAGGACTAATGCCAAAATCAAGGATGTTTGCTATCACTCATTCCACTGTACCGGCAAAACCAAAATATTCTATTGTCAAGCCTGCAACAAGGATTTATGGTAATAGATGGAAAAAACTTGAGAAGGAGGGCAGATTAAAATGACTACTACTCCTCAAAACTCTGCTTTGCCTGAACTGATTGATAGAATTTTAGATAAAGGATTAGTGATTAATGCAGACATTAAAATTGATTTAGCAGGAACGGAAATTTTAGGGATTAGAATAAGAGCAGCTTTAGCCAGTTTTGAGACTGCTGCCAAATATGGTCTAGCCTTTCCTTCAGGAACCAATCTAAATGCTCCGGCTTGGAAAAGGTTGAAATGTAGGCCAGAAACCTTTTGCCCAGAATGTGGCCAGCCTCTTTTTTCCAAAACAGAAAGTGCTTGCTCTTGTGGTTGGAAAAGTATCCTCATCCAAAAGAAAAAGAAAAGACTGTTGGAGGTTCAACAAAAAAATGAAAGCCATAATCCTGAATGTAAAACTAAAACGGATTAATGAAATCTGGAAGAAGCATAAGCCACAGGGTTTAGGCTTTAGTGACAATGATGTGATTATTTTAAACCTAAAAAGAGATGATGGTAAGAAATTTAGCCAAGATTTTTATTGTAGATTAAAAGCAGATGGTACTCTAGGACATAGCATTACAAAGACAAGTGAAAGAAGACAGAAAGAGCTTCAAAATTTTATAAAGAAGTATATTAGTCGAGATGAAAACTATAATATTAGAAATAACATCAACAAATGGAAAGGAAAAGAGGTAGAAGTAGAGGAAATAAATGGTGGTTTTATTATAAAAATTTAGCATAGGGGTTTAAAATGGAGGTAAATAGAAATGAAAGTTGGTAATGCAACACTTGTCAAAGGAAAAAAACTTATTACAATAAAAACAAGAAAAAAGAAGGAAAAAAAGCCAGAAGAAAAACCTGAAGAAGTTAAAGAGGAAGCTCCAATAGGGGAAGAAGTAGCTGAAGCACCTGCTGAAGAAGCTCCAGCAGAAGAAGTTAAGGAAGAAGTAATAGAAGAACCAACTGAGGAAGAAAGAGTAAAAGGAACAGTAAAATTCTTTAATCCAAATAAGGGCTTTGGCTTTATCACAGGAGATGATGGAAAAGATTATTATATTCATGAAAGCGGACTAAAAGAAGGAGTTACAATAAAGACAGAGGATAGAGTTTCTTTTAAAATTGTCCAGGGTTATAAAAACCCAAAAGCTGAGGAAGTAGAAAAGATAGATAAAAATATTGAGGAATTAGAGGAATAAGCTAAGTAATAAAAGAGGAATTGCAAAATGCCATTGATTAAAGCAAAGGCAAAGTTAAAAAAAGGAAAGCTAAAAGCAAAAGTAAAATACCCTTTAGTAGGAAAAGCTGCTATTGAGCTAGGCTCAAGTAATAAACTAAAGGCACTAGTTAAAGCTCCATTTCTATTTTCAGCAAAGCTTTTTGGATTTTTTAAGTTAAAAAAGGAGGAGAAAAATGAAAAAGAAAAAAGGGAAGGAAGAAAAAAAAGACTTGGGCATTGTTGAAAGCTTTTTAGGAAACGTGGTCGGTGATCTTTTTAAAGAACTGGGCAAAACAGAAACCTTCCAAAAAAGATTTAGGGAAATTGATGAGAAAATAAAAGAAAATTTAAAAAAAGGGGAAAAAAAGAAATGGGGTTTTGAAGCTAATATTTCCGTAAGGCCAATTATTGATAAAATAAGAGAAGATACTTCAGAAATATCTTTGCACAAGGATTATTTTTATGGAAAGAAAGGCAATAAATTAACTTTAGCGGTAAAAGTTCCTAAAAAGGAAGTGAATTTAGAGATTAAATATAAAACTTTATTGATTACCTCTGATAGTTTTGAGAAGAAAATTGAATTGCCCGATTATTATAGAGAGATTAAAAAGAAACAATACAAAGAAGGAGTCTTAGTTCTGGAGCTGACAAAATGACTATAAAGGTCGATAGTGATAACTTAAAGGAAGGTTTATTAGGATTAGTGATTGCCTTAGTGGAAATTATTAAAGAAGTTTTACAAAAACAAGCAATTTATCGCATAGAATCAAATTCTCTAAGGGAAGAAGATGCTGAAAAATTGGGTTTGGCTTTTATGCAGCTTGATGAAACAATTGAAAAAATCAAAAAAGAAAATAATCTGGAAAAAACCGCAGGCAAGATTAGAGATGATTTGGATAATTTGGTTGATGATGCTATCACAAAGTTAATAGATCCAATATTATTAGAGGTAGAAAAAGAAAATGTCAAATGAAAGTTTGTATGTATATGGAATAGTAAAATCTGGATTTAATTTAGATTGGAAAGAGCAAGGCATTGAAAAAGAAAATGTGTACAGTATAAGTGAAGGAAAATTTAGTGCTTTGGTGCATAATTGTGAACAAAAAGCTTACGTTTCTCAAGACATAGAGAAGATCAAAGAGTTAATAATAGCTCATAATATGATTTTAGATAGGGCAATGGAAGATTTTGATGGTGTTATACCACTCTCTTTTAATACTATTATCAAAAAGAATGAAAATCCAGCATACTATAATCTAAAAAAATGGCTTAATGATGATCAAGGAAGGTTGGAAAGAATCTGGAATAAGGTGAAATGTAAAAAGGAATATGGTTTAAGGATTTATTTTGAAAAAAATAAATTAATTGAAGGAGTTTCTAACAGTAAAGAAATAAAAAAAATCGAAAAAATTCAAGAAGAAAAAGGGCAAGGTTTAAGGTATCTTCTGCAAACAAAAGCAAAAGCAAAAATTGACGAAATTGTTCAGGAAAGAATCAATCAACTAAAACAAAAATTCTGTAATGAGGTTAAGGAAATAGCTGAAGTAAAAGTAAATATTTCTAGAATTGGTATTAAAGAAGAAAAAGATTTACTATTGGGTTTATCTATCCTAACCAATAAAGAACAGATTGGTAAAATAAAAGAATACTTAGAAAAGAAAGAAAACCAAAGTTTTTCTTTTCAATTAGTCGGACCTTTTGCCCCCTACTCCTTTGTGAAAAATGACAAAAAATAATAGTGGGATTGTAGAATTAATTGATAGATGTTTAAATAAAGGGGTCATCTTAAATGCAGATTTAATTATTACAGTAGCAGATGTACCTTTACTAGCAGTAAATTTAAAATTGCTATTAGCTAGTGTAGAAACTATGTTAAAATATGGAGTAATGGAAGATTGGTTAGGAGCTAATTCTTTGAAAAGAATAGAAGAGAGGAAGGCTGTGGAAGTGAGTCAAAGAACTTTTTATTAATATTTGTGTTTCAATAGCAATTCTTGAGCAAGGTATTATCGAAGAAAAGAAACTAAGAAGAGTTATAAATGTTGATAGCAACCATCTACTAGTAACTGAAAAGAAATCTTTAGGAAAGACTATTTGTTTCAAAGTAAGCTACAACAATTCTTAAAGTAAGATGTTCAATCTGTTCAACCACAGTTTTTGTCCTCTCACCGCCAAGTAAGGAGGCTTAAAACGTCAGCTTTTCAGGATACGCCTATGGTCAGTTATGTGAAAGATTGCATAAGACGAAAAGTAAAAAACCACAAGACGAATAGGAAAAAAAAAGACGAAAAAGAAAAAAGTCAACAGTACTCTACCACTTTTGGAACCTCACTTAAAATCACTTCCTTCCAGCCCCTATTCTTAAAAATGCAATCCACAAACTTTATATAATCAACCCTTTAAGTCTAAATATATAAAAACTTAAATATTTTCAATGGAGGTAATAGCAGTTAATATGGACGCAGAAAGAAAAGTTAACATTATAAAAAGGAATACAGAAGAAATCATGACTGAGAGTGATTTAAAGCTTTTTCTAGAAACAGGTATTAAACTTAAGCATTACATAGGATTTGAGATTTCTGGTAAGATACATTTAGGGAGCGGTCTTATGTGTATGTCCAAGGTTAAAGACTTCATTGACACAGGTATTGATGTTTCTATCTTCTTAGCAGATTGGCATACGTGGATTAATGATAAACTTGGTGGGGATATGGATGTAATAAAAAAGGTTGCTGGGGGTTATTTTAAAGAGGGTTTAAAAGCAAGTTTGGAATGTTTAGGTGGTGATGCAGATAAGTTAAAATTTGTCCTCGGCTCAGACCTGTACCATAATAATGATAAGTATTGGGCTACATTGATTGATGTCAGCAAAAACACCAGTCTTGGGAGGATGAGCAGGAGTATAACAATAATGGGTAGGAAAGAAGGCGAAAGCGTTGACTTTGCTAAGTTGATATACCCTCCTATGCAGGTTGCTGATATTTTTATACAGGGTGTCAACCTTCCTCATGCAGGTTTAGATCAAAGGAAGGCTCATGTTATCGCAAGAGATGTAGCATTGAAACTAAAAGTTAAGCCTTTATTGGATAACAAGGGCAACAAGGTAAAACCTGTTGCAGTTCATCATCACCTTCTTTTGGGTTTAGGTAAGCCGCCAGTCTGGCCTGTTCCTAAAGATAACCTTCAGGAGGTCTGGTCTTCTTTCAAGATGAGCAAGTCTAAGCCTAATACATGCATTTTTATTCATGAATCACCAGAAGAGGTTAGAAGGAAAGTAATGAATGCTTTCTGTCCTGAAGGTGAGACAGAATTCAATCCCTTATTAGATTGGGCTAAGAGCCTTATTTTTAGGGATGAAAAGTCTGAGCTTGCTGTGGAAAAGCCTAAAAAATTTGGTGGTAACATAACATATTACACTTACGGGGATCTAGAAAGAGATTTTTCAGCTAAAAAACTCCATCCTTTAGATTTAAAGAGTGCACTCTCAGAAAAGATAGTGGCAGTATTAGAGCCTGCTAGAAAACATTTCGAGCAACCTAAGGTAAGGGCTATGTTAAACGAGTTAGAAGATTTGATAAAGCTTAAATGAGTTATAACCTATTCCGTAAATCTTGCGTAATTTTCTCAGCCATGTTTATTAAGGGAATGCTGAAAGCCATTTTATGCTCATTTCAATAATTATTGCAATATTGGTAGGTTGTTTTCTCGGTATCTTCACAGGCGGCACAACAAATGAAAGTTGTTAAGGACTGGTAAAAAAGTGCGTGTAGTGACATCTTTATAAATGGTGCAACACACAGACCATATACTACAACCTCTTTCTTTAAGCCATAAGTTCAAATGGAGGTGTGGATGAATGGTAAAGAAAATAAAGTATCCGTCGTTCAGAAAGAACAGGACGGATAGGTTTAGGAGATGTGAGAAAATCTTAGCTGACCTGCAACGGCTTTTTCCTGAAATGCAGGTGGATTGGCAGCAGATGATAAGATGGCTTGCAATCTGCAGGAGGGTATATGAAGCCTGATTGTTCTGGTTGAATTACCGTTTTCTCTTACTAATGCTTTGTTCACAACCTCCTTAGTTTTTGATAATTTATTTTCGTAAATCTTATGACTTTCTCTGCATATTCCTTATCCAAAATTGTTCCATAATACAATATCCCATTTCTGAAGAACCTCATTTGATCTAAAAATTGAACCTCTTGTTCTTTAAATCCCAGGTTCCTCCAATAAGAAACCTCTGCCTCATGTGCTTTAAAGCCGGAAGCATTCAATCCTTCAAGAAGCATTTTTGCTCTTGTTAACTCCATTAAGATATCATAACAATTTTTCACATAGTCATTAGCATTATGATTTCCAACCCCCATCTTTTTTATTAATTCAAGTAAATATGCATAGCCTTGCTCTGCTTCCGTAATCAGGAATTTCGATCTGGATTTATCTGGAGCTTGCTTTTTAACAGTTCCAGATTCAATAAATTCGTCGAACTGTTTTACGGCTTTCATATTTCGATTCCTCCAGCAATGACAATGCCATTAAACAGATTTTCCCTTAAATGCTTATGGATTTCTTTGAAGGAAGGGTAAAAGTTAACAATTATTGTCCTTTCAAGTGTTTTTTCAAAACTGGTTAAATCAACATTTTTTTCTTTTCTACCTATAACTGCAATATCTATGTCAGAGGTTGTTGTGTCATCCCCTCTTGAATAGCTTCCGAAAATGATTATTGTCGCTCCTGCAAACTCCTTTTCTAAAAAGTCTGCTAACCCAGATTCGTAAATCTGTCTTAAGTTCTCTACCTTCTTTAACTGAAGCACTTTATGGTTGTCTCTATTTAGTTCTATGGACCACCTTTTAGAGTCTTTATCTTGTTTTACATTCACCAGTCCTTCTTTTTCTAATTTTGGAATGGCCTTCATAACTGCTGGCGGGGTTACCCCAAGTATCTTAGCAATTCCCCGTTGGTTTAAACATGTCCCTGATCTAATGCATAACAATCTTAATATTTCTTGTTGAAGGATAGTTAACTCTTTTTTATATATATTTACCATAGTAAATTTATGTTTACTCAAGTTTATAAATGTTGCTACAACCTTAAATCGGTTTGTAGAGCAGGGTTTTTACTAATGTTTTATTTTGTTAATTTGATGTAGTGTTTTAAGAACTTTTTGGGTGTACTTTCTGTATTGTTTTTCAACTTTTGAGTCTAATCCTGTTTTGCTATCTGCGTGAGGTACTCAATAAAACTGAATTGGTCCCCAACGTAAACCCTTTTTAGTTGGTTAAAGAAGTACTCTTTTCTTTCTTCACTACCCCAAGGTTTTGTAATTCTGTAGATTTCTGCTCCGTTTTGTTTTAATTTAAGTTCAGACCATCCACAAAAACTTCCGTAGCGCTCAAGCAGTAAAATATTGCCTAGGATACTAAGTCTCCAAACCCTATGGAGTGGTTGTCCCTCTTCGTTTGATAAACTGGTCTTGTACTTTGAAGTTATTTCTCGTATACTCATATTCATAACAAATGTTATTGTCTTTATTAAATTATGTATGTATAAATTGGAATTTTTTCGGTTTTATCGTCGTCAAACATATAAATCCATAAATTCAGAAACTTGAAATGTTTGCTGAAATCTTGGTTGCGGTCATGTTAGGATGCCTGTTCGGTATTTTCACAGGCGTCACAACAGATGAAAGTTGTTAAGGGCTGGTAAAAAAGGGTGTGTAGTCTAGACTTTTGCACTTTCCCTCGTAGGGCGTGTCCAACTTAATTTTACATATTTT
>CAYSAF010000015.1:0-27207 GCA_964428965.1 Candidatus Woesearchaeota archaeon | reverse complement strand
TGCTTAGCCCTCACTTAGCAAGATACCTCGACCTTTAGGTCGAGGAGTATCATTTAGATACAACCTTGTTAACTCTGATTGTCCTATCTTTATCTCACTTAGACTTCTTATTTCTTTAATACTACGAATTGGAATTTTATATTCCCTTAACCTTGCTATAATTGTTGAAGGACTACATCCGACTTCTTTTGATATAGCAGTACTAGGCATTTGTTTGTTTATGTAAAGTTTTTTTAATAAATGCTTGGTGGCATTAATTTTTTTGAATTTACGCCTTAACTTAATTCCTTCCTGATGCAATTTTTTGCATATTGTAGTATACGAACAATTGTACCTCTTGGCTATCTCAATTGTGGATAACTTTTTCTTTAAATACAATTTTACAAGTTCATCTTTCTGAATGTTAATTTTACCCATTCTACTCCCTTTTAATTACTAATTCTGAGAATTATTCCCCATCACTACAGAAAATTATTTGGTATTTATAAGCTCTGCGCACACACTTGTCGAGACGTCCAGTGGAATGCAAGATTTACGATAAAAACAAAATATTTCCGAAGAAATAAGAAAGAGTTATTTAAATGTTTCGAGGTAAAACTTTATAAACAAAAAAACAGTAGGAATAAACAATGGAAGACAAGGTAATAGACATTCTAAAAAAATTCACCAGACACGACCATATAAGACTAACAGACAGGGGGAACTCTGCAATTTTTGTTGCGATGTACATAGCCAAGAAAATGAACTCAAAAAAATACCTGCTTATCCCAGACCAGGGAGGATGGCTGTCTTACAGAACATATCCAAAGCTAATGGGCTTCCCGGTGAGAGAGGTGCCAACAGAGAGGGGGATAATAAGACTGGACAAACTAAGAAAATACGCAAAAAAGGGATCAGCACTAATATTGTCATCGTTCGCAGGCTATTTTGCAGAACAACCCATGGAAGAAATAGCAAAAATATGCAAAGAAAAGGGATGCTTGCTGATTGAAGATGCGTGCGGCTCCATAGGGGACAAAAAACTATGTAACGGACAGATAAGCAACATCATAGTGGGAAGCTTCGGAAGATGGAAACCGATAAACCTTGGCTATGGAGGTTTTATTTCCACCAACAAAAAAGAATACTTTGAGAACGCCAAGGAGCCGTTGTCATTGATAAAGGTGCACGACAGCCTGTACAAAGAATTACTTCCTTACCTGAACACAAGAAGGTTTTACAAGCTGATGAAACTAGCAGAACACGTAAAAAAGGAGCTAGCTATGCACGACATATTCCACAGAGACAAAAGAGGGCTTAACGTTGTTACGGAATTCAAAGACGAAATAATAAAATACTGCGAAGAGAAGAAATATCCATACATATTGTGTCCAACGTACATAAGGGTGAATGAGAAGGCAATATCCATAGAACTAAAGAGACTGGAAGTATGAACTACATAAAAAAGATTTTTGAAGATAGAGTAGATGAAACAGTGCACCAAAGACTAGTGAGGTATGGGAGGGGGGATTATGAAGGAGTTTCTTCAATGGAATTAATAAATGGAAAAAACATAAAAATAAAATCAACTTTCGAGTTTTCAAACGACTTGTTCGGAACTATAGCAGAGAACACCAAAGAAGAGGCAGAGGTAAACGGAAGCATAATAGCAGTAAGGGAGTTTGAAAACGAGCTAAGCTTCGGTCTTGCAAGTTACAAAAAAAAGAAGGGGGCAAACACAGGTGAAATAGACACAACACTGAAGCCAGAACAGATGAAAGAGACATATGAAAAATTCAAAAACAACTTCATATTACTAAATGTAGAATCAGAAAACTTCTCGTTGAAAGTGGGAAAGAAACTACCAAAGCCAGGCGGGAAGATAAAAGAAGACTTCTGCAAGGCCAGCTTACCCAAAGAACTTCTCACCGAGTTTGTGTGGGAGACAAAGAATTTCAAAAAAGCGATAATAAAACACACGTTCACAATAAACGACCTCATAGTGTCAAAAGAATACGAGAGTGACTATGCAAAGGCAAGAATAATGGCAAAAAGAAAGGGAAAACTCAAGAGAACAGTAGAATTTGATGGCAAGAAAATACAAAAAGAGGCAGAATTTAACATTTAAATTAAACAGTTATTACCCAATAAATTACGCTTTTTCTACACAAATGTTTATATAACCTTCATACACACATTACCTATATGGCAACCGAGATAGCAACACCCCAGCTGGACGAAGGGTTATTTAATGATATAAGCAAGGCTGTAAAGATTAAGAACAAGAAGGATAGAACAGAATTCCTGAGAAGGGTGATAGGAAAAAAAGTTGAGGACCCGCAACTGAGAGAATCTATGGTACAAGTTGCACTTCTGATAGGGGCGTCAAAAAAGAAAACAACAGAGGAAGAATACGAGAGGGCAAGGCAAGAAGCTGCTGAAGAGCTAACTGGAAGACTCAGATCAAATCCTCGGGTCTAAAATGCTTACAAATATCTTGTAACTTTCTGAAATGGTTATCCCTTGTTATAAGTACAAGATCGTTATCTCTTGATATAACAGCATGTATAACATCACCTAAAGGAAGGTTCCTTTCTTTAGCAATCCTCTTAGATTCTTCTTTCTGTTGACCTGTAACCACAACCTTCTCTATAACACCTCTAAATGGCATAAACATACCATTTATCTGTTCTAAAGAATAACTCTTACTTAACTCCATAACCAACATATCAGTTATTATAACTTTTGACTTGCCCTTTAATAAATCAAATAAAAATTTCAGAGCAGAATGACCTATAGCCTCATTACCATAACCTAACCTGTTTTCATAAACATCCATCCAGATCGATGTATCAAGATAATACTTCTTGACCATTAAGTAAAAGATAATAACTCAATTTATTACAATTTACAAGAGAATAACAGAAAATTTACAGAAAAATAGAAAAAGAAGCAGAATTTACTGCTTAAGCGCGAGCAGCCTCTTTAACATCAGCCTTCTTAACGGTTTTCCTACCTGAATGCTTAGCCAATCTAGCTGCCTTGTCACCAATCTTTTCTGCCTGCTCCTCAAGAACCTCCCTCAAGGCTTCCTTAGCATCGGCAGAAACTCTAGGAGCGCCTGCCTTTTTCAACAATTTTTCCATTGCCGCTAAAGGCAAAATACTTTTTGTCATTTTCAAAACCCCCCAAATTAGTAAATATCGAACAATAAGCGAAAACAAGAGAAATATTTAAATTTTTCTATAATAAAACAAGAATTCGTTAAAGAATTCCTAAAAAAAGGCAGAAAAAAAGAGATTTTGAAATAAGATTTAGACAAACAGGTCCATATCAGGCCGTTTGACTTTTTCCAGCATACCAACAAAGTGCTGATATGAAACAAATTGTACCTTACTCTCACTCAACTCTATCTTGACCCTAATCTTATCCTTATCTAAAACAAAACTTTTCAACTCCTCATCTTTTAAGTAAAACGTAATTATAGGCTTAACCTTTTCTGCCAGATCAAGAACCTTTTGATCCAAACCCTTTGCTTCTAACTTATCATCCTTGAACAAGTCCCTTCTAGGAAATAGCTGGTAAGGTGTATCACAATCTAACTTTGGAGTTTTAATAAGACATTCATACATGAGACCTGAGGCAAGAAGTTTAGGATTCTCAGCATTATAAATATCCCATCGATTTGCCCTGACAGAATCGAATATTGCCTTCTGGTATTGTTCTGAAAATATCATTATACACCCGAGGTTGTAAAATAAGGAAGAAGTTTATTTATAAAACTTTTGTTTTGTTATCACTTAAAGTTAGTTATACTATCTCTACATCTTTGTAATAACTTCCTTACAATTCCGGATTCCTACTACTATCCAACCAAGAAATTATTTGTTCAACTAAAGAGTTTAACCAAAAAACATCAAAAGATTTATAAACCCTCTAAAAGAATTTAAGAAATACCCTACTGATAAACTGAAATGAATTTGGCTAAAATTCATTTAATACAGCCGCTGATTCTAAAAGGCGAGTGCAGATTGACGTCTTTAATCTGCTGGTTCAGCAAGAACCATGTGAAACAAGGAAAATGGGAGACATACACGCACCTAGGAGAGGAAGCATACAGTTCTGGCCCAGAAAGAGAGCCAGGCGAGTTTATGCTAGAATAAAGGCTAAACCCAAAACAAAGGAAGTCAAACTAGTTGGGTTTGCAGGCTACAAAGCAGGAATGACACACGTAATGATAGAAGACACAAGGCCAACATCGATGACAAAAAACGAAACAATAGCATGGCCTGTAACGGTAATAGAATGCCCGCCGATAAAAATACACTCGGTAAGGCTATACAAAAACACGACAGACGGATTAAAACTGTCAGCAGAATTATTCTCAAAAACACACACAAAAGAATTCTCAAGAAAGGTAAAACCAAGCAAAAAAGAGGGAAAAGAAGAAGAATACGATGAGATAAGAGCTGTTGTGTACACACAGCCAAAAAACATCAAGCTGAAGAAAAAACCAGAACTCTTCGAACTCATAATAGGGGGACAAGACAAAACACAAAAGCTGGACTACGCAAAATCACTGCTAGACAAGGAGATAAGGGTAAGCGACATATTCAAACAGGGACAATTCCTGGACATTCACGCAATAACAAGAGGGAAAGGATTCCAGGGAACAGTAAAAAGGCACGGCGTTAGAATAAGACAGCACAAGGCAGAAAAAACAAAGAGGGGGATAGCGTCATTAGGCTCATGGAAGCCAAAAAGGGTTGACTTCAGGGTTGCTCAAGCAGGAAAGATGGGATTCAACCAAAGAACAGAGTACAACAAACTCCTGCTAAAAATAGGAAAAGAGGCCAAGGAAATAAACCCAAAAGGAGGATTCAAAAAATACGGAACAGTCAGAGATGATTACATACTCATAAAAGGCTCGGTGGCAGGACCGCAAAAAAGACTCGTGATAATGACAGAGCCGACAAGAGCAAAACTTGGACTGCAACAACTGGAAATAAGCTACACAAGCCTGGAAAGCAAACAAGGAAGATGAAAGCAGACGTAAAAAACATGGAAGGAGAAAAAACAAAAACCATAGAGTTGCCAAAACAGTTCGAAGAAGAATACAGGGAAGACCTAATAAGAAAAGCAGTACAGATAATCCAAAGCCACAAAAGACAGCCATACGGAAGCAAGCCAGAAGCAGGAAAAAGAGCTTCTGCGTTAGTGTCAAGAAGAAGGAAGGCCTACAGGGGGGCATACGGTCATGGAATATCAAGAGTGCCGAGAAAAGTAATGACAAAAAGAGGAAGACAACTGTTCTGGGTAGGCGCGTTTGCTCCTGGAACAACAGGCGGAAGAAGAGCACACCCACCAAAATCAACAAAGGAATGGGAACTGAAGATAAACACAAAGGAAAGGAGAAAGGCAATAAGGAGCGCGATAGCAGCAACAGCAAACAAACAACTGGTAGAAAAGAGAGGACACAAGGCAAAAGAAATACCAATCATACTCACAAGTGATATAGAGAACATCAAAAAAACGAAAGAGCTGAGGAATATACTGGAAAAGATAGGGCTGAAGGAAGAGCTGGAAAGGATAGAAAACAAAAAAATAAGGGCAGGCAAGGGAAAGAACAGGGGAAGAAGATACAAAACTAAGAAAGGACCGCTCATAGTGGTAAGCAAGAAATGCGAACTGGAAAAAGCAGCAAGAAATTTACAAGGAGTTGACATAGCAGAAGCAAAAGCACTAAATGCAGAACTGCTTGCACCTGGAACACAGCCAGGAAGGCTAACCATATACACAGAAAAATCCATAGAACAGATGAAACAAGAAAACCTGTTTTTTGACAACCACATAGAATCGCCAAAGGCAAAGGTTAAAGGAAGATGAAAGACCCATACACCGTAATAAAGCATCCCATAGCAACGGAAAAAGCAGTAAGATTAATGGAAGCAGAAAACAAGCTGATATTCATGGTAGACCTAAAGACAAATAAAACAGAAATAAAACAGGCAATAGAAGAGATATTCAAAGCTAAAGTAATCAAGGTAACGACAGCAATAACACCTGAAGGGAAGAAAAAAGCATACGTAAAGCTGGCACCTGAGACACCGGCAATAGACATAGCAACACGGATGGGGATAATGTAAGATGGGAAAAAGATTAATACAACAGAGAAGGGGAAGGGGAACCTTCACCTACAAAGCACATAGCCACAGGTGGAAAGGCGAGATAAGACACAGAAAATACGATGACCTGGAAAAACAGTTGATGATAGAAGGAACGGTAACGGACCTGATACACTGCCCAGGACACAGCGCGCCCTTAGCTGTGATAAAATACAACACAGGAGAAAAAATAATGATAGCAGCACCACAAGAAATGAAAGTAAATGACAAGGTATGCTCAGGAGCACAAGCACCAGCAACAACAGGCAATACACTACCTTTGAAAAACATCCCTGAGGGGACCGAGATATTCAACATAGAATCACAACCCGGAGACGGGGGAAAATTCGTAAAAGCATCAGGCGGAACAGCAAAAATACTTGGAAAGATAGGAGAAAAAATAATCATAAGGTTACCGTCAAAAAAACAAAGACTATTCGAGCCCGAATGCAGGGCAACCATAGGGATAATAGCAGGCGGAGGAAGAACGGAAAAGCCATTCGTAAAAGCAGGAAAGAGATGGCATGCCATGCACGCAAGAGGAAAACTTTATCCCAGAACTTCAGGAGTTGCGATGAACGCAGTAGACCACCCATTCGGTTGTGGAAGGGGAAGACACGTAGGAAAACCAAAAACACCGCCGAGAAACGCACCGCCGGGAAGAAACGTCGGACTAATCAGGGCAAGAAGAACAGGAAGGAAGAGATAAAATGGCACAAAAAGAATTCATGTACAAGGGTAAAACGATAAAAGAAATAGAAAAAATGACTATGGAAGAATTCATGAAACTTGTTCCAGCAAGACAGAGAAGAAGCCTCAAAAGGGGGTTCACGGAGGCACAGAAAAGGCTGCTCACAAAGATAAGAAAAGCAAAACAAGGGGTCTGGAAAAAACCAATCAAAACACAGTGCAGAAACATGATCGTAATACCGGAAATGCTGGGCGTGATGATACATGTACACAGGGGAAGGGAATACTACCCCGTGCAAATAATACCAGAAATGCTGGGCCATTACTTAAGCGAGATGACCCTGACAAGGCAAAAAGTAATACACTCAGCACCTGGAATAGGAGCAACAAAATCAAGCGCAGCAATATCAGTGAAGTAAGATGGAAGAGCACGAAGCAAAAACAGTAGGAAGGAACCTTGCGATATCAACAAAGCAAGCCATAGAAATAGCCAACCACATAAGAGGAAAAAACCTGCTCAAAGTAAAGGAAATATTAACAAGAGTGATAGCAAAAAAACAAGCAGTACCCTACAGAAGGTTCAACATGGACACCGGACACAGGAAGGGAAAAGTAGGGCCGGGAAGATACCCCATCAAAGCAAGCAAGGAGATACTCATGCTTCTAGAATCGCTCGAAGCAAACGCACAGAACAAAGGACTTGATGTAGAAGCTATGTACATCAAAACGATAATACCAAACAAGGGACCAACATCGTGGCACTACGGAAGGCACAGAAGAAGACAGGCAAAGAGAACGCACCTGGAAATAATAGCAGAAGAAAAAGAAGAAGAAAAAAAGAAAAGGAAACAAGAAACCAAAAAAGAAAAACCAAAGGAAGAAACCAAAAAATGATCGAGAGAAAATTCGTAGCGCAAAAACTGAAGGAAAGACAGGTACAGGAATACGTTGCACAAAGCCTGACAAAGGCAGGACACTGCAAGGTGGAAATAAAAAGGACACCGATGGGGGACAAAATAATAGTGTACACAACAAGACCAGGCCTAATAGTAGGAAGAAAAGGAGAAAACATCAAAAAACTAACACAGACGCTGAAAAAGAGATTCAACCTTGAGAACCCGCAAATAGAGATAGGAGACATAGACAACCCTTTATTAGATGCCGGGGCTGTAGCAGACCAGATAGCATACACTTTCGAAAGATTCGGACCGAAAAGATTCAAGTTCATAGGCTATGACATGCTTACAAAAATCCTTGATGCCGGCGTATTAGGCGCGGAAATAGTTATAGGCGGGAGAGGGGTGCCCGGAAGCAGGGCAAAAAGCTGGAGATTCTCAGCAGGCCACCTCAAAAAATCAGGAAGCGTAGCAGAAGAACAGGTAGACAAGGCTTCAGTGGTAGCATTACTGAAAACGGGAGCGATAGGAGTAAAAGTAAAGATAATGCACCGAGACACCATGCTGCCAGACAAAATCACAATCAAAGAAGAAGACAAAAAAGTACAGGTAGAACAAATCAAAGAAGAACCAAAAGAAGAAAAGAAAGAGGAAGAGAAGAAAGAAGACAAGCCAAAAAGAGAAAGAAAAACAAAGAAGAAGGAAAAGGTAGAACAAAATGAGCCTAATAAAAAAGAATGAATTCAGAAGGATGACAGAATCTCAGCTGAAAGAAAAGCTTACCGAGCTGAGAAAAGAACTGATGAAAGTGCACACACAAAAATCAAGCGGAGCAGCACTAGAAAATCCCGGAAAAGTAAAGTTAATCAAAAAAACCATCGCAAGAATAATCATGCTACTGAATGAGAAATCAAAACAAACCAAGGAGGTAATGAAAAAGATATGAGTGACGTGTGTCCAAAATGCGGACTAAACAAAGAACTTTGCGTCTGCGAAACCATAGCCAAAAGGGAGCAACAAATAACGATAAAAGTGAAAAAGATAAAATTCGGCAAACTGGTTACAACCATTGAAGGACTTGACACAAAGGACATCGACATCAAAGACCTTGCAAAAAAATTAAAGAACGCCCTCGCGTGCGGAGGCACGGCAAAAGGCGGAAAAATAGAACTGCAAGGAGACCACGCAGCAAAAGCAAAGTTAGCCCTCGTAAAAATGGGTTTTTCAAAGGACGCAATAAAAATCGGCTAAAAACATGCTGAACCCGAAGGAGATAGCGAAACAAGAGCTCATCGGGCTCCACGTAGAGATAATAGAGTCAAAAAACAAGAGCCTGGTGGGCATGAAAGGAAGAATAGTAGACGAAACAAAAAACACAATCACGATAGAAGACGGAAGGGAAAGAACGATCATGAAGTCACAAATCAAGATGAAAACAAGAATAGGGGATAAGGAATACGTAATAGACGGAAGAATACTCGTAGGAAGACCTGAAGACAGGATAAAGAAAACGAGGAAAATAAGATGAAAACAAAAAACATAGGAATAGAAACAAACTTGCCGAAAAAGGAATGCGAAGACAAACACTGCCCATACCACGGAAGGGTAAAGGTAAGAGGAAAGATATTCACAGGAACGATCATAAAACTAGCGACACACAGGACAGCAACGGTAGAATGGCCGAGACTGTTCTTCCTACCAAAATATGAAAGGTATGAGAAGAGAAGGACGAAGATGAAAGTGCACCTGCCTGACTGCATAGAAGCGAAGATAGGGGACAGGGTAAGGCTGATGGAAACAAAACCCATAAGCAAAACAAAAAACTTCGTAATACTAGAGGTAATAGAACATGCAAGCGATTAAAGCAAGAATAACAAAGGGAATAATGCACGGGACGAAAGTGGAAACGTGCGACAACTCAGGAGCAAAAATAGTCAGGATAATATCGGTCAAAGGAGCAAAGACAGTAAAGAATAGAATAGCTTCAGCAGGAGTCGGAGACCTATTGCGTGTTTCAGTAGTTTCCGGGAGACCGGACATGAGAAAACAAGTCGTGCCGGCAGTAGTCGTGAGACAAAAAAAAGAATACAGAAGACTTGAAGGGATGAGAGTAAAATTTGAGGACAACGCCGTGGTCATAATGAAAGATGACAAGGCAGGAACCCCCAAGGGAACGATATTCAAGGGAGCGATAGCAAAAGAAGCTACGTCAAGGTGGCCTGGACTGGCAAAGGTAGCAAAGATAGTGGTGTAACATGAAAGAATGGTCAAGCTCATGGAAAAGCAGTAAGAAAAGAAAAAAACAAATCAAATACATGGAAAATGCCCCGTTGCACATAAAGAGAAAATTCATGACAGCGCCGCTCTCGAAAGAGCTGAGAAAAAAGCAGGGAAGTAGGCATATAGAAATAAGAAAAGGAGACAAGGTAAAAATCATGAGAGGGCAATTCAAGAAAACAAGCGCCAAGGTAGCGAGAGTAAATACAAGGAGACAGAGGATATACATAGAGGGGGTAGAGCTGATAAAAAAAGACGGAAGCAAATCACAATATCCTATACACCCGTCAAACGTCATGATCACAGAATTGAATTTAGAAGACAGAAAAAGAAAGAAAAGTCTAGACAGAAAGGTGAAAGGAGCAAAATAAGATGGTAAGAAGACACATGAAGAGGATGGCAGCACCGAAAACGTGGCCCATAAAAAGAAAGGAACACAAATGGGTAACAAGACCGAACTCAGGACCGCACCAGCTGAAAAAGTGTTTGCCACTCAACCTGGTGATAAAAAACATGCTCAAGTACGCAAAAACATCAAGAGAAGTAAAAATAATACTGAACCATGGAAAAGTACTTGTCAACAACGTAGCGAGAAAAGACGCTAAATTCCCGATAGGAATAATGGATGTGATACAAGTACCGGAATTGAGAGAACAGTACAGGATGATATACAACAAACAAGGAAAGCTAAGGCTCATAGCGATAGACCAAGAAGAAGCAAAAACAAAACCATGCAAGATAACAAACAAAAAAACGCTCAGCGGAAAGAAAACACAACTCAACCTTAACGACGGAAGCAACATGATAGTAGACAAAGACAGCTACAAAGTAAATGACACGCTAATCATAGACCTGACAAAAGAAAAAGACAGGATAAAGAAACACATCAAGTTCGAAAAAGGGGCAAGGATATACCTGACAGACGGGAAACACATAGGAGCAACCGGAATGATAGAGGAAATACAAAACATGTACCCAAACCCAACAATCATATTCAAAACTGAAAAAGAAACTTACAAAACACCAAGGGAGTATGCGTTAGTAATAGACGATGAAATAACTACGGGAGAGAAATGAGAACGATAAAACTGGAGAAAGTAACGCTGAACATAGGAACAGGCGAACCAGGGGACAAACTGGACAAAGCCTTCAAACTACTGAAAAGCATAGCAGGAGAGCAACCTGTGAAGACTGTGACCCAGAAAAGAATACCGACCTGGAAGATAAGACCCGGCTTAAACATAGGATGCAAGGTAACACTGAGAGGAGAAAAGGCAAAAAAAATGCTAAAAAGATTACTGCAAGCAAAGAACAACAAACTAAGCGAAAGTAACTTTGACAACGACGGAAACTTCTCTTTCGGGATTAAGGAATATTTGGACATACCAGAAGCGAAATACGACGCGGATGTAGGAATAATAGGACTGGAGGCGGCGGTAACCCTGCAAAGACCTGGATTCAGGATAAAAAGAAGAATGGTAAAAACAAAAAAAATACCAACAAAACACAGGATAACAAAACAAGAAGCAATACAATTCATAAAAACACAGTATGAAACAGAGGTGGAACAATGACCACGAGCAGCTACACAAAAATGCTCAAGCAACTAAGGAACAAACCGACAAAGATGAAAAAATACCTGAAGCACAACACGCCAAAAGACAGGAAATTCGGCAAACAGACAAAGAGATGCGTAAGATGCGGCAACCCGAGGGCCCACATAGGAAGTTACGGACTGAACCTGTGCAGGAGATGCTTCAGAGAGAACGCAAAAAACCTCGGATTCAAAAAATACAGCTAGGAGAAAAAATGCTAAACGACCCACTATCAAACACGCTATCAAACATGCAAAATGCGGAGAAGGTAGGAAAAACCGTATGCGTAACAAAGCCTTCATCAAAAATAGTCAGAGAAGTGCTCAAAATAATGCAAGAAAAAGGATACATAAAAGGATTCCAGGAGATAGAAGACGGCAGGGGAAAGATGGTCAAGGTAGAATTAATCGGGAAGATAAACAGATGCAACGTGATAAAACCAAGATTCTCCATAAAGAAAAACGAATACGAAAAATTCGAGAAAAGGTACCTGCCTGCTAGCGGATTCGGAATAATCATAGTATCAACGTCGAAAGGAATAATGGAGCACGAGGAAGCAAAGAAAAAGGGACTTGGAGGCAAGCTCATCAGCTATGTATACTAAAATGCTACAAGACATAACACAGAAAATAAAGATACCAGAAGGAGTAACGGTCCAAGTAGAGAATGGACTGATAAGAATAAATGGACCCAAAGGAGAAAACCAAAGAAAATTATCACACAGAAACGTGAAGATAGCAGTAGAAGAAGGAAACATAGTGCTAAGCTCAAAAAAGCCATCAAAAAGAGAAAAAAGAATCATAGGAACGTTCAAAGCGCACATAAGAAACATGATCAAAGGGGTGGAAGAGGGGTTTACATACAAACTGAAAACAGCATCATCACACTTCCCAATCACAGTAAATCTAGAAGGAAAAGAACTGGTCGTGAAAAACTTCTTCGGAGAAAAAATACCGAGAAGATGCACCATACCGGAAGGGGTTAATGTAAAGGTTGACGGGAGCATAATCACGGTGGAAAGCACAGACATAGAAAAAGCAGGAAAAACAGCAGGACTGATAGAACAGGCAACAAGGATAACAAGAAGGGACAGACGCGTTTTTCAGGATGGCATTTACATCACGGAGAAACCCGCAAGATGAAAGAACTACTGCAACTGAGAAGGAAACTGAAAAGGAAAAAACCCAAGTTTTTGAGACAAGATGCCCACAGAGTAAAAAAACTAGAGAAAAAATGGAGAGCACCAAAAGGAAGACACTCAAAGATGAGGTTCAAATTAAGGAGTTACAGAAAACAACCATCCAGAGGGTATTCATCACCGAGAGAAGTAAGGGGCCTTGACTCAAAGGGAAGGAAAGAAGCAAGGGTTGAAACAATACAAGACCTAAAAAAAGTCAAGAACGATGAAATCATAGTCATAGGATCAACAGTAGGAACAAAAAAGAAATTAGAGATACTAAAAAAGATACTGGAAAGCAAACTACAAGTGAAGAACGTAAAAAACGTAGAAGAGTTCATCAAAAAGGTTGAAGAGAAAGGCAAAGAAAAGAAGGAAGAAGCCAAGAAAAAAGAGACAGAGAAGAAAAAATCAAAGGAAGAAGCGCTGAAAAAAGCAGAAGAGAAAAAGAAAGAAGAAGAAAAGAAGACAGAGGAAGAAAAAGCAAAAGAAAAAGAGGAAAAAGAGAAGAAAGAAGCAAGGGAGAGGGCCATGCAACAGCCCGTGACATAAGATGGACTTAAGCACACAAAGAAGGATCGCAGCACGAACCATGAAGGTCGGTTTGAACAGGGTATGGTTCGACCCCAACAGGCTTGAAGAGATCAAAGAGGCCATCACAAAAGCAGACATACGATCATTGGTCAAAGACAGGGCAATACAACCAAGGCCCTACACAGGAATATCAAAATTCAGGGCCAGGAAAACCCGACTGCAGAAAAGAAAAGGAAGAAGACAAGGACAGGGTTCAAGACAGGGAAGCAGGAGAGCAAGACTACCAAGAAAGCAGGAATGGATGGAAAAAATAAGATCACAAAGGAGGATGCTAAAACAACTAAGAGACCAAAACCTGATAACAAAAAAGACATACGGAGAGGTAAGAAGAAAATCAAAAGGGGGATACTTCAGAAGCAGGAGACACATACAACTCTACCTAGAAGGAGCAGGGCTGCTGCAAAAGAAAGAAGAAAAACTAAAGGAGAAACCTAAGGAAAATGACACTGCCTTACAGAAGGAAGAAAGAAGGAAAGACAAACTACAATAGAAGAAGAAAACTTGTAGGGTCAAGAGAATTAAGGTTGGTAATCAGAAAGAGCAACAAAAATATCAACCTACAAATAGTCAGGTATGAGGAAGATGGTGACAAAATAATGGCAAATGCCCACACAAGGGAACTGCTAAAGAGGGGGTGGAAGGGGGCAAGAAAGAACCTTCCAGCGGCATACTTGACAGGACTGCTGCTAGCGATAAAAGCAAAAAAACAAGGCGTAAAGAAGGCCATACTTGACGTCGGAATGCACACACCAACCCCTGGCGGTTTAATCTACGCGGCCGTGAAAGGAGTAATTGACGGCGGGATAGAAGTGCCGCACTCAGAAGAGGTGTTACCAAAAAAAGAAAGGATAGAAGGGAAACACATAATGCTCAACACAAAAACAAAATACACAACAACAAACAAGGACAAGATAGCAGAACAATTCAACAAAACAAAAAACAAAATACTGAAGGAGTAAAATGCTAAGACAAAAGAAAGAACAGGAAGCAGGACAAGGAGTATTGGGAACATCTGTGGTAGAGGAAAGGAGAAGGACAAACCTTGACATGTGGGTGCCAAAAACAGAATTGGGAAGAAAAGTAAAAAGCGGAGAAATAAAAGACATAGACGAACTACTCGACACAGGAATAAGAATACTTGAGCATGAAATTGTTGATGGCTTAATACCCAACCTTGAAACAAACATAATAGCGGTGGGACAGTCAAAAGGAAAATTTGGCGGCGGCAAAAGAAGCATATGGAAACAAACACAGAAAAAAACAAGCGAGGGAAACAAGCCCAAGTTTTCGACTGTAATAGCGATAGGAAACAAGGACGGTTATGTGGGGATAGGAATAGGAAAAGCCAAAGAAACAGTCCCAGCAAGACAAAAAGCAACAAGAAAAGCAAAGCTGAATATAATAAAAGTGAGAAGGGGCTGCGGGTCATGGGAATGCGTATGCGGAGAAAGCCACAGCATACCGTTCAAGATAGAAGGAAAATGCGGCAGCGTAAGAATGTGGCTGATACCAGCACCGAAAGGAACAGGTCTATGCGTGGAAAAAGAATGCAAAAAAATTTTGGAACTGGCAGGGTTTAAGGACCTGTACTCAAGAACTGTGGGACAAACGAGAACAAAGATGAATCATGTTTTCGCATGCTTTAATGCGCTGAAAAAACTGGGAGAGGTCAGAGTTACAGAAGAGTACAGAAAGAAAGCAGGAATAAAGGACGGAAGGAATGAAT
Organism: Candidatus Woesearchaeota archaeon; assembly: GCA_964428965.1. Lineage (GTDB taxonomy): Archaea > Nanobdellota > Nanobdellia > SCGC-AAA011-G17 > VGLX01 > JAWABC01. Next base: position 12,109 of record CAYSAF010000015.1, on the reverse strand, counting down.
AGGATAGCAGTAATAAGGATTAGAGGAAGGGTACACCTGAGAAAAGAAATAGAAGACACACTGAAAATGATGAGGCTGTACAGGAAAAACACCTGCATAATAATAAAAAACTCAGAGGCACAAATAGGAATGCTCACAAAAGTAAAGGACTACGTAACGTGGGGGGAGCTAGACCCAGAAACTTTCAAAATGCTGCTAGAAAAAAGGGGAAGGATAGCAGGAAACAAGCCACTAACAGAACAATACCTCAAAGAAAAAACAAAAATGGACTACGGGACATTCACAAAGGAATATTTCGAGTTCAAAAAGGAGCTCAAGGACGTACCGGGGATGAAATTATTTTTCAAGCTATGCCCGCCGGTGCATGGCTTCGAGAGGAAGGGAATCAAGAAGCCGTTCAGCATGGGTGGAGTCTTGGGATACAGGAAAGAAAAGATAAACGAACTGCTCAAGAGGATGGCGTGAAGATGACCGCAAGAAGACAGAAGAAAAACAAGAAGATGAGGGGAAGCAAAACCCACGGATGGGGGAGCAAGAAAAAACACAGGGGAGCTGGCAACAGGGGCGGCAGGGGAATGGCAGGTACAGGAAAAAGAGCAGGACAGAAAAAACCAAGCATACTAAAGCAATACGGCAGCACATACTTCGGGAAGAAAGGATTTGTAAAACCAAACAGAGTAGAAGAAAAAACAATCAACCTCGACTACATAGAAAAGCACTTAGACGAGTTAACAGCAAAAGGTTTAATAATAAAAGAAAATAATCATTACATAATAGATATTAGAAAACTAGGATACGACAAACTGCTCGGCAAGGGAAGGATAAAAAACAAATACAAGGTTACAGGAAAGACATCACAAAGAGCAGCAGAAAGAATAAAAAAAGCAGGGGGCCTAATACAGGAATAAAATGGCGCTCACGGGATTATTATCAAATTTACCTGAAGTGAAAGGACCGCTCCAAAAAAGACTGCCCTTCAAAGAAAAACTTAAGTGGACACTCATAATCCTGGTAGCATTCTTCGTACTATCAACGATACCCCTGTGGGGGCTGGGACAAAACTCACTAGAACAATTCGATTACCTATCAATAATACTTGGAGCAAAATTCGGTTCCCTAATGTCGTTGGGAATAGGACCGATCGTAACAGCATCGATAGTGCTACAGCTATTGAACGGTTCAGGAATACTCAAGTTTGACACAACAACACACGAGGGAAGGGTAGCATTCCAAGGGCTGCAAAAAATAATGACCATATTCTTCATCATATTCGAGGCCATGATATACGTATACATGGGAGGACTAACACCAGCCACAGCACTAGCACCATCAGCCTACAGCATAATGCAGATAGTGCTGGTAGCACAACTATTCCTAGGAGGCATGCTAGTGCTCTTCATGGACGAGGTGGTAAGCAAGTGGGGATTCGGAAGTGGAGTTTCGCTGTTCATCGCAGGAGGGGTAGCATCAGAAGTAATAGTAAGAGCGTTCTCACCATTAAACCAGGCAGGGCAGATAGCACTAGGATCGGGATTACCGCCTATAGGAAGAGTATGGGTGCTCTTCACCTCACTCATAGGGGGAAACCCGGTAAGCGCTGGACTGGCATTTGCGACAATAGCAGCAACGATAATAGTATTCATGCTAGCTGTATACGGACAGGCAATGAAGATAGAAATACCGCTAAGCTTCGGAAGAATAAGAGGGCATGGAATAAGATGGCCACTACACTTCCTTTACACATCCAACATACCGGTAATACTTGTGGCAGCGTTAATAGCAAACTTACAACTATGGGCAAGACTGATGGAGAGATGGGGCCACCCCATACTGGGAACTTTTACTGGGAATGTACCGGCAACAGGGATAGTGGTATGGCTGAACCCGCCAAATATAGTAGAAAGAATAGTAACAGGAACTTTTGCCTGGATGAACATAGGGCATGCAGCAGCATACATTGGGTTCATGATGGGCGGAGCGATCATATTCTCGGTATTCTGGGTACAAACATCAGGAATGGATGCCAGAAGCCAAGCAAACCAGATGATGGCATCAGGACTGCAGATACCGGGATTCAGAAGAGACCCGAGGGTGCTGGAAGCGATACTAAAGAGGTATATAACACCGCTAACGGTGATGGGGGGAGCAGCGATAGGATTCCTGGCAGCATCAGCAGACTTACTAGGAGCTCTAAGCAGGGGAACAGGAATACTGCTAGCAGTAATGATAGTATACAGGCTTTATGAAGAAATAGCAAGGGATCACATGATGGACATGTACCCGGCGCTAAGGAAAATGATGGGAAGATGAAAAAAAGCCTATACCTAATGATGGGGGTATTAGCGGCAAGCCTGGTGATAGCTTTCCTCTGGGACCAGATGCCAGCGATAAGAGACACTGTGCATGCTGCACTAAACCCGACATTCGGCTACCTACTAAGGATGAACGTACTCTGGGGATTCATTGCAATAATACTAGTAATAACGCTGATGATAACCCTAATACAAAAATACACATCAGACCAACCAGCACTAAAACAACTGAGGGAAGACCAAAAAAAGATGCAGGAAGAGATGAAAAAATACAAGGACGACCCTAAAAAGATGATGGAGATACAAAAACAACAATTTGAGAGCATACCAAAATCATTCGACCTGACGATGAAACCTTTGATCTACACAACAATACCCATAATACTGTTCTTCAGGTGGTTTGCAGACACATTCAAAGCACTTGGAGACCCAAAAATATTCGGACTGAGCTGGATATGGGCATACATAATAATATCAATAATACTGAGCATGATACTGAGGAAAATAATGAAGGTATACTAAGATGAGACAGCAAAAATCAAAAAGACACAGAACCGTAAGAATAAGAACGCCGGGAGGGGAAACAAAAATAGTATACAAAAAGAAAAAACCCGGCAAGGCACAGTGCGCGAGATGTGGGATGGTGCTAAAAGGGGTGCCGACTGAAAGGAGTTACAAGATGAGGAGAACCCCAAAAACAAAAAAGAGACCTGAAAGGCCTTACGGAGGGGTACTCTGCAGCAAATGCACAAGAGAGCTAATGACTGAAAAGGCACTGGGCATGTACAAAGAAACGAAGGAAGAAGAAAAATGATAGACACAGGAAGAGTTTGCATGAAGATAGCGGGAAAAGATGCGGGAAAGATAGTCGTGGTAGTGGACAAGATAAATGAGAAATTCGTGATTATAGACGGGAACGTAAAAAGAAAGAGGTGCAACATAACACACCTAGAGCCACTGCAAGAAGTGCTCAAAATAAGGAAGGGAGCAAGCACAGAAGACGTGAAAGCGGAACTCAAAAAACTGAAAATGCTCAAAGAAAAGGAAAAAGTAAAAAGAAAACCGAAGGAAAAGAAAGATGCAACAAAAAAGCAACGTAAATGAAAAATACCTGGAACTGCACATACTAAACCAACAAATCAAACAGCTACAGCAACAAATAATCAACCTAGAAAACCAGGTAATAGAGCTGGAAGTTCTCGAAGACAACCTAGATGAACTAAAAAAGGTAAAGGAAGGGAATGAAATACTCGTTTCCATGGGAGCAGGAATATTTGCCAAAGCACAGCTGAAGGACAACAAAAAAGTGATCGTGAACGTGGGAAGCAGCACGATGGTAAAAAAAGAGATAGACGAGGCAAAAAAACTGGTGACAGACCAAGTAGAACAGATGAAAAATCTGATAATAGAGATAACACAAGAACTGGAAAAAGCAGCTCTAAGAATACAGGGAACACAACAAGAACTGCAAGAGATGATGGAAAGCAGTAAAAAACAATAATCATTAAATAGAAGCGTTATATCGTAAAAGCCCATGAACGAGGTGCTGGAATTCTACTCAAGGAAAGACATACAGAACGAGATGCTCAAAATAGCAAGGAACAGGGAAGTAGCTGTAGTATACGGGGAGAAGGGATTCGGGAAAAGGCCTGACATACTACAATTTCCGGGAGACATCCTTTCCATGGTGAGGGACGGGGCAACATCGTTCCACATATCAGAAGAAAGATGGTCAGACCCGTTGCAACTAAAAGCAGGAATGACAAAAAGACAGCTAGACGACTTAAGAACAGGATGGGACCTTGTGATAGACATAGACTGCAAAGACTTAGAGTATTCAAAAATAGCAGCACACCTAACAATAGAAGCGCTGAAATACCACAACGTGAAAAACATCAGCGTAAAATTCAGCGGCAACAAGGGAATGCACATAGCAGTGCCGTTCGAAGCTTTCCCGGAGAAGATAGAGAACACACCGACGAAACTGCTATTTCCCGACGGACCTAAGATAATAGCTTTGTACACAGGAAACCTCATAAAGGAAAAACTAAGCGAAGACTTGTTAAGCTATGCTGGAAGCATACAAAAAATAGCAGAAGTATTCGGAAAAAAACCAGAAGACCTAGAAGAGTACATATGCCCTGAACATAGAGTAGCGCTAATATCAAAACTCAAGCAAGACCTTGGCTTGATATGCCCGAAATGCGGGGGGGAAGAATACATAGAGTTCAGAGGAGGCATATACCTCTGCAAGAAATGTTCGCAGACATTCATGACAAAAACGAGAGACATAACACTAGACATAAAATACATGGAATGCCCCGTATGCAGAAAAAAACAATTTGAAAAAAGATTCAACCCGTTCAGCATACTAAGCATAGACACATTGCTGATAAGCAACAGGCACATGTTCAGAGCACCGTACTCATACCACGAAAAATCAGGACTGATAAGCATACCCATAAAACCGGAAGACGTACTGAACTTCAAAAGGGAATGGGCAGAAATAAAAAACGTGAAAATAGAAACAGATTTTCTAAACACGGAAAAAGAGAATGACGCATCGAGGCTGCTGGTTGAGAGCTTTGACTGGTGGACTAAACAAGAGAAAAAAGAAGAAAAAGAAAAAAGAGAGGGGACGTACGAAGAAGTCAAAGAAGCGATAAGCGAAGAATATTTTTCGCCATGCATAAAACTAATATCAAAAGGCATACAGCACGACGGAAGAAAAAGAGCGTTGTTCATACTGATAAACTTTTTACAGAATGTCGGTTGGCAGCACGACAAAATAAAACAATACGTGGAAGAATGGAACAAGAAAAACTACGAGCCGCTAAAAGAAGGGTACGTGATTTCACAACTAAACTACAGACTTAAAGCACAAAAAATACTCCCGCCAAACTGCGAAAACATCGCGTATTACAAGGACATAGGCGTATGCCATCCAGATAACTTCTGCGCAAGCATAAAAAACCCAGTGAACTACGCCGTGAGAAAGGGAAGAAAGAGAAAATAGAACCCTTCAACATAAGTGAGTATTACAAAGGTATTGTCACAAAGTTGTGGTCTAAAAGGAGTGTCACAAAAAGGGGCTTTTTATGGAGTAGAGTATATTTTTATGAGTGCACCATTTTTAAATAATATTCACAAATAAAGATTTAGAGAGTTTTGTGCTTGCCTTGATTCTTTTGGAAGTTTGAATAACTTTTCAAAGTCATTTATGTTTATTTTTTTTATCTTACTGTTTTTTTCAAAGAATTTTTTTAAGTCTTTATAGAATAAAAACTTCCAATTATCTTTTATTACAGCTTCATTTAAAAGAGGTTCTTTCATTTTTCTGAAAAGTAAACCTTCTCTTTCTTCAGGTATAACAATTAGCCTTTTTATATTGTCATGAGGAATATTCGAGCCTCTAACTATTGCTTCAGTTATAGCCGTTGTGTTTTCAATTTCAAATTCGAATCTTACTCTTCCTTCATCATGCCATATTACATCGATCTGCTTGATCCTATCTAAATTTGTAGTTGGGATAAACCTCCAAAGTGGGTTCTTTTTTGTGATAAGGGAAGAGAGTTTTTGTTTATTGTAAGTCTCACCTTGTTCCTTTTGTCCTATCCACACATCAAGTCCTGATTTCCTGCCAAGTAAAGCTAAATAATATATCATTTGTGAGTGCTCTGAATATCTTAGTTTCACCTCCTCTTTCAACATCCATTTACCGTCTTTTGTGGGTGTAGCATACTCTTGAATTATTTCTTTGATACTTTGTGTTTCTGGTGTTAGTGCATTGGGGAATTTTATGAATATTTCTTGTAAGACCTCATCAAAAGATATTTTAACTTTCCTTCTTAATACATCAACTATTGCCGTTTCTACTCTATCCCTTAGCGGAACCAATTCAAGGTAAGATACTGCTTTTGGGTCTTTAAACCACCATTTTTTACCAACACTTTTACCCTTATCATCTTTAACATCAACTAGTACAAACTCTTTTTGCAAAAATTCTTTCATCACATCATCTGGGTTTTTCCTACCAGATAAAAGGGCTCCCTCTTCTTTTAACTCAACTATTATGCCATTTAAAATGAAAGTGTAAGGTGTTGGTTCCCCTCTTTCAGCGATTATCCTTTTGGCTGATTCGACTATTATCCGCTTGTATCTTTCTTCATCAATTTGTTGTGGATTTTTTGGTTTTTCTGTTTCCGGTTTCTTGAATCTGATGTAATAATCCCCGATTGCAGAGCCATACGGTGCTAAAAGACCTTTGGCAGAAGGCCTAGCAGGAATCTGATAAATTATTTTTTTTAAATCAAATCCTGCATAAACACAGGCACTAATAATCGCATTCCAAACTTTTATATCTCTATTATGAAAAGTAACAGTCATATATTTTCCAGGCTTTAGTGCTCTGTATATCTGATTAAAAGCTGCTTTGAGCATTCTTTCATAAACTACTTCTCTTTTGTTTCTTGTAGGACTATCACTAATTATAATTTCATCATCGAACTCTGGAATGAATTTTAGCCAAGAACTCCACATGTAGTCTAATTCCAGGTAGGGAACTGCATCTCCATAAGGTGGGTCTGTAAACACATAGTCTATGCTGTTTTGCGGTATAATCTTATCTAGTTCTAATACGTTAAATGTTTTAATTAAAATTTTAGCATCACCTTTTAGATCATTGATGTTTTTTCCTTCTTTATAATCTCTTATTACTTTATTGCTTTCTTCCTTACCTCTTAGTACCTTATTGAACCTCTCTTCAAAACAATTCCACGCATTAATTTCAAAATATTCATCTGGAACCCAATACCCGCGAGTTGCCCATCCTCCAACATCACGATTTCGCCCCTTTATTCTGTATACAAACACCATTTTACTTGCCTGTCCCAATGATGAAGTGAACGTAAACTTCAACAAGTCTTTTGTTTTCTCATCTTCAACCTTCTCTATCTCATCTAGGATCATAGAAAGAGCTAATAGATTCCTTTTTGTGAATAGCTCGTAAACTTTTTCTCCTTCCCTAACATTAATCCTGCTGTTCCAAATTAATTCATTCTTCGGATACCAATAATTAATAGGTTTAGCCTCAATCTCTTTTAATTTTTTCAAATCAGAATCTTTAACAGTTTTCCAGTGTGTTCCTTTAGAACAAGTACAAGTGTACCTTATTTCTTTTGGTTTATCCTTTTCCCAGATTATAGCTTCAGCAATAACTTCTTTTTTGCATCTATCACAACTGGTCATATACAACTCATAGATTTGTTTTTTAACCTTTTTTTCTATATCTCTAAATCTTTGTTCAAATTTTTTTATATCAGCTGGTATGGCTGTTTCTTTAGTGACAAAGGTTGCCATTGGATCTAAATCAATCGCAATTGCCTTCCTGCCTGATTTTATAGCTTCGAGTGCGGTAACACCAGAACCGCAAAAAGGGTCTAAAACAACATCTCCTTCTTTGGTATAGTGTTGAATATATTCGGAAACAACATTGTGGGGTTTCCTAGCCCAATATTTATGCATCAGATACATAGGAGTGTGTGTTTTAGCAACTAATGCGTAATTAATATGTTTTAGTATCTCCTTTTTTGTTCTGCTCATAATAACCCCCGCTTTGTTATAACTATGCCCAACAACAAATGTCTTTTATGTTTATATCTTTTTCTACTAAAAAAGTACAGACTCTCCGAGATTTATGGTATATTTAAAATAACATTAACTGCTTGAGTCCCCAAGCGTGACAAACGAACAAGAAACTCCTAAAAAGCCTTAATTTATGACATAGCCATTGCAAAATATGTTTTCCAGCCACTAGACACGCGACAACCACAAAGCAAGAATTTAAAAAAACAGCAAAGATAAAAAAAGTATGATGCCTGTATCAGCACTCCCTACTTACTTATTCTGCCCGAGAAAATTCTACCTCCAATATGTGCTTGAAGTAAAACCAATACAGGTGGACAGGATAGTGAAAGGAGAGATAAAACACAACGTTTTTGACCACGTGAACAAGGCAGAAGAAGAAATTGTGAAGGGAATAAGCATGGAAAACCTTAGCGAAGCTGGAATGATGTACAAACAGGAATACTACAAGGCACTGATGCAGGCCATAGAACAAAAACAAGAAACCCTGGAAAAGGTAGGCATAAACAAGATAGAGCTGTTAGAAGAGACGTGGCAGAGGCTGGTGCAAGAGGCAGAGATAAGAGCGAAAAACGTAGTTAACTTTGCACAACAAAGCAAACTGTTCGGGAACGAGCTCTGGCAAAACCTAAAGCCGAAATTCCTGACAGAGCTGACAGTAACCTCAACAAGCCTGAAGCTCAGAGGGAGGATAGACAGGGTAGAAATAGAGGAGGAAAAATACACACCCATAGAGCTGAAAACAGGAAAGATACCGGCCAACGGAATGTGGCCAGGTGACAGAATACAACTAGGAGCATACATACTACTGCTGCAAAGAAGATACAAGTCAGAACACGGCTACCTGGACTACTACGAATACGGAATAAGGAAAAAACTGGTGATGGAAGAGCCGCTAAAAAGGGAGATAATAAACCTGGTGGGAGAAGTTCATGACAAGATAACAACAAGAGAGCTGCCAAAAAAATGCGAGAACAAAAACAAATGCGCAAGCTGCATAATGAGAGAGGGATGCAAAGATGTAACTATAAACTATGCACTAGAGAAAGAATCTCCTGAAGATTATGAGAAGCCTTATAGCGCTTAGCAGCAGACCTGAATTTTTTAACATCAACCTTTATTTTCTTTTTTTCTAACAAAGAAGAAACCCTCCTTGAAGTAAGAAACTGAACAAACTGGGTGACGTTCTTAGGGCTCTCGGTATTTCTGCAACGCTCAAAATCTATCATAACAGGCTTGTTCTTCCTTACTATGATATGCTTGTAGGGATTTGTAAGCTCCTCCTTATTAACACCCAAAGAATCAAGCTTCTTGCATTGCAACAAAACACCTTTAATGATGCCCAAAATGTTTTTCTTACCAGAGGTATCAAAAAAATCAAGAATTCTCAATCCTTGAACAAACTCCATGACAATAAAATCGTTGCCAAAACAAAAAAGTTTCGGACCGATCCTGTTTTTATTCAACACCACAAGCCAATAAGCCTCATTCCTCAAATTATCAACAAACTTAGGACCAGCAATCTTCCTCACTGCTTTTTTCCCCTCATAACAAGTAAGATAAACTTTTGACCTCTTACCTTTAGCAAAAAAAGCATCTTCGGACATTCTAAAGAAAAATAATAGAAAGGTATATAAATAAATCTTTCCTAAAATGGAATAACATGAAAAAGAGGTTAATAGCACTTCTTATAGCGTTCACAATACTTGCGATATCAGCAAGGGCAGCAGACTCAAACTTCAGCACACAAAAATCATATGACTGGCTGCTAAGCAAGCAAGCCAACGGAAGTTTCGGGGGCATAATAGACACCTCAGCATCGATACTGGCACTCAAGGCAGCCGGATACAACCCCACAAGCTCTATAGAGTACCTGGCATCGCAAGAGAACACACAACACTGCTGGCCGAAAACAGCATGCAGAACCAAAGAGACAGCATTCGTGATGCTGGCTTACACGATAATGGGTGTAGCCACAGAAGATGCAGAACAATGGATGAGCAGCGCACAGTCAGCAGCGCTGCAGACAGGAAACTGGTGGCTAGAAGTAGCAACCACTGATTCTGGAACTTGCACTGTAAAATACACAAAGAACATCCAAGAGGTAGTCAAAACAATAAAGGTGAACAACGGGAGATTCACAGATTGTGGTAATACAACATTCCTGAACATAAACAGCTGCATAGAAACAAACTTCGTAAAAAACTACCCTTCAATAAAACTTTACGTGGATTGCGGAACATTAAGCAACGCTCTCATCTCATTAATCTACAACTCAGCAAACTCATACTACATACTAACAGACTCACAAAGCAAAGTGGCAGAGATAACCATAGAGAACGGATGCTTCGGACTGGGATCCAAAGAGGTATGCAACTATGATTCAACCCTGTATGCAAACTGGGCATTACAGCTAACCGGAGCAGACACAAGCTCAAGAATATACCTAACAGACAATTACGACAAGACAAACACCATACACAACGCAGTACTCTACCCGATATTAAACGACCAAAAATACCTAGACGAGCTGAAGGCCAGACAGAGAACCGACGGAAGCTGGGACAATGACGTTTACAGAACAGCGTTGGCAGTCCTTGCTTTGAGAGACATGGCTGATTACGGAGCAGAGGTAAACAAGGCAGTGGAATGGCTGAAAACAAAACAAAAAGCAGACGGCTCCTTCGCTGACGTAACGACAACAGCGATGGTGCTTTACGGAGCGTTTACAGAAGGAAGCATAGAGTTCCCATCATGCACCAACGGAAAAAGAGACCAAGATGAAAGAGGGGTGGATTGTGGTGGGGCATGCCAGCAGTACGATGACTGCTGCAATAATGACGAAAAAGACCAGGGAGAGGAAGGGGTAGATTGCGGGGACATATGCGGGATAGACTGCATTGAAATAGTATGCGATGATGATGGAACATGCGACGAAGACCAAGGGGAAGACTGCAACAACTGCCCAGATGACTGTGAGTGTGAAGAAGAAATATGCAACTTGAACGGGATATGCGACAGAGACTTGGTAGAGGTTAGGGGTCTTTCAGAAAATGAAAACGCAGACAACTGCCCAGATGATTGCACAGGTTACTGCGGGGATGATGTTTGCGACTCAACTGAAACAGAAGAATCATGCGAAATGGACTGCGCAAAGCCAGAAGAATGCGGTGACGGAACTTGTGATCCGGAAACAGAAACAGAAGAAAACTGCCCAGAAGACTGTGAAGAAAAAATAACGTGCAACAACGACGGAACATGCGACGAGGGAGAGGGGTGCACATGCGACGACTGCAAAGACGAGGAGATATGCAAGGTGGGAGAGAAAGGATTCCCGTGGTGGATAGTACTAATACTGCTAGTACTACTACTAGTGGTGGTAGCATACATCATACTAAAGAAAAAGGGAGGGAAGAAGAAAGGAACGGAACTTTTCGGATTTGGCAAACCGTTGTTGAAAAAACCTGAAATAAGGGAATTCAAACCTATTTTGCCTATAAAAGAAGACAAAGCTGAAAAGAAACCAAGTTCAGTTATGATAACGCCAGCAAAAATAAAAGGTGAACCGAGCGCAATAGAAAAAGAACTCGACAGATCAATAAAAGAAGCAAAGAAACTGCTGGGAAAGAAATAAACTACTTCTTGTCTTTCTCTTTCAGATAAATGTTCTCAGCAGCAAGCTGCTTAGCAGTGAAAGCATAATTATGAAGCTGAGCCAGCAACTCGTTAAGCAGGTAACCATAGTCAGCAGAGGTCAAATCAACCTTCTCGGGAGAGATAATCTCGACAGAAGAAGGCAGGTAATCAAAGCAGACATCCATAAGCTTTTTAATCGAAACGGTCTCTATATCCAAATCAGAAAAACTACTCCACATAGGCTTAATCTCATCGTTCTGCTCAGCAGCATACACAGATTCCTTAAGAAGCTTAACACCCTCTTCCTTTCTCAACTTCCCTACAACCATCTTCATGGTTTCGTCAACATGCTCCTTGGGAGAACCGAGAAGCTCGACAACAATTTTAGCCCTAACTCTCTGATTTTCCATAACAAAAAAACTACAAACACAGTTTAATAAGGTTTCGGTGAAGACTTTCTAGGTGTAGTGTCCTGAAAGTGTGTCGCATTATTTGATGTCTCTTGTGTAGACTGCGTG
>CAYSAF010000014.1:0-28472 GCA_964428965.1 Candidatus Woesearchaeota archaeon | reverse complement strand
CGGGAATCAACGCTTGTGGAGATGTTCAAGAGAACGTCTGTGAAGCAAGAAGTCAACTCTGTTGACGCTGGGGACCTCAAATCCGCAGTAGTTCACTCAAACATGTTGAATAGTCCGCCTCTCTTTGGTGGTTGGTTCTCCCCAAGGCTGCTGCCCGCATCCCTATAGCTGAACCTCTTTCTGTCCTTCTCCTTTGCTTCTGTGTCTTTTATCTCTTTCATGACCTGCTCCCTGTAGTCTCTTATGCTTTCTTCCTTGTTAGGGTAGAATTTCGGTTTTTCCTTGGATTTTATCTCTCTCAGCTTTTCTAGGGTTTTTTGTGCCTTTGCCCTCTCCCTCTCTTCCTTCATCTGTTTTGTTAGTATGGCTCTCTTTTTGAAGAGCAGCAGGTAAGCTAGTGCTCCTACCATAACCGCTATTATGAAATAGTATATGCTGTTCGCTGACTTGAGGTTCTTTCCCATTATGACCACGTCTTGGAATTTCTTTGGTGTTGCTATCGCTGCTCCAGTTACACTGACATCGTATTGCCCTGTTGGGAATTCTTTTGTGAGGTCTATTATTATCTTCTCGTTTGGCTTTATTGCACTCTTCTTTGTTATTTTGTATTGTCCGCCGTTTAGCTCTACTGTTAATGGGTCATTGTAGTCTACATTCCCGGTGTTCCATATGACTATTGTTTGATTCTCTAAAGTTACGTCTACGCTCTTCACTTCCTTTATTTCTATTTCTTGTGCTGCATCCAGCATGTCTGTTTTTGCTGTTATCTTCCAAGTCCCGGGTGTCGCAAACTGCAGTATTTCGAATCCTATTTTTTGTCCGCTTCCGAATGATTCCAGCGGTGCTATGTCTCCGTTAGGTGCTGTCATTTCCATGTTGATCATCTTTGTCATCATGTCCCCTGCTTGGTCGTACACCTCTGCTGTTATCTCCACCTTGTCTCCTGGCAGGAATGCTTCCCTGTTTGTTTCGAGTTTTAGTGTTGTTTGTATCGGCTTTACGTATATGTTTGAGTCTGTTTCCCCCCAGTTTCCGTACGGGTCTTTCACGCTGAACTGGAGTTTGTGTCTTCCGCTCTTTACCGTTGGCGGTATCTGCATTTCATATTCGAACTTGCTGTTTTTTATGTCTACTATGTACTCCTTGTCATCCATCCTTATGGTGAGCGTTGCTTCCGGCACTTCCTCTTGCAGCACTGTTTTTGCCTCTCCTATTATACTTAGCTTTTCTGATGGCTCAACCTCTGTTTTTGCAGGCTTTGCAAACAGGTATATCTCATTTGCTAGGTTGAAAGAACCTATGTTTTCGAAGACGTGTTCATTGCCATACATGTCCTTTCCCTTGATCTGTACTGCATATTTTCCTGCAGGGCTCGGCGTTGTTATGTAGGTGAAATCTATTTTTCCGTCTGCTATGTTTGTTGTTCCTATGTAGAATTTTTCATTCTCTTCCGATATTAAGTATATTTCAGCCACTCCTGTTATTTTTTTATCGTTTCCAGCTCCGATGATGTCTCCTTTGATCGTGAAGCTTTTTCCCAGCTGTACTTGTACTGGGTTTAGTTCGAACCTGCCTTCCATCGCCTTTGTTACTATGAATCTGTTTGTTTCTTGGCTTTCAAGTATCACGCCTCCGCTGCCAATGAGTTCTGTTCTTATCTTGCACGACCCTTCTGCTGTTGAAGGCATTACTATCGGTGGCAGCGTGAATTCTTGTGGTGATTTTGTATTGCTCACAACCCTCTTGGTAAGCGGAAACTTACTTCCGTCGCATACCAGGCTGAAGTCCAGTGTTCCGTCTGCATTGTCAACCCTTAGAACGTAGCCTGAAATGGTTATTTGGTCGCCTCTGTTGTACATTATGCTGTTGACTCCATTTAGTATTATCTCTGCTGTTGCTAGTTGTGTTAAGGTTAGCAGGAATGCTATCAAAATTAGTGACCTCTTTTTCATAACTCTTTTTATTGCGTTACTCTTTATATATTTTACTATGTTTTTTCGCTACATTTCCCTCGTCATTGTTCTTGTTCATATGTTTTGCAAAAGCAAAAGTATTATAAATAAGTTGCATTCCATTAAAACAACCGGTTTTTAAGGAGGTTGAAAAATGGTTGATGAATGGCTATTGTTAAAAGACGAAGAAGACGATGAGGATGATGACGATGAGGACTACGGTGATGATGATGATGTTGACTCTGATGATGATTTTGAGGATGAGGACTACTAGGTCCTTTTCTTCCTTTTTCTAAATCTGTTATTTTTCTTAGCAGTTAACTTTCTGGTTCTGGGGTCTTTTCAGCTTTTGTTTATCATTTATTCAAATTTTCATAGGTTTGTTAATTTGGAAAGCGTTTTTCTTTATTCTTTTAACGTTTTTAATTATTTTTAACTTTCTTTAAGCTTTTATTTCTCTTTTTTTGTATTTTTTTCTTATCCGAGCCTTTTTCTTGCTTTTTTTCTCTGCGTTATCTTTATATATTTGCTTGTTTTAAAACTCTGCAAGATGGATAAGAAGTTGGAGAAAATCAGGCACAGCGCCTCTCATGTACTTGCTTACGCTGTTAAGCTTCTCTATCCTAAGGCTAAGCTTGGCATAGGCCCTGCCATTGAGGACGGCTTCTATTACGATTTCGGCAACATTAATCTGACCACTGATGACCTGAAGAAGGTAGAATCCAAGATGGATGACCTTATCGACCAGAACCTGGTTTTTAAGAAGTTTGAGGTTACAAGGAAGAAGGCTCAGGCCCTGCTTAAGGATGAGCCCTTCAAGTTGGACCTGCTTAAGGACCTTAAGGGCAAAATAACCTTTTATCAGTCTGGAGACTTTGTTGACCTTTGTAAAGGTCCGCATGTCAAGTTTACTAAGGAGATCAAGGCTTACAAGCTTCTAAGCATTGCAGGTTCTTACTGGCGTGGAGATTCTAAGAAGCCCATGCTCCAAAGGATTTACGGCACTGCTTTTGCTTCCAAGGATGACCTTGACGCCTTCTTGAAGCAGCGTGAAGAGGCAGAAAAGAGGAATCATGTCAGACTCGGTAAGGATCTTAACCTTTTCAGCATGCATGAAGAAGGTCCAGGCTTCCCGTTCTTCCATCCAAGGGGTATGATTGTGAGGAATGAGTTGATTAATTTTTGGCGTACCGAGCACAAGAAAGAGGGCTATGTTGAGATTACCACCCCAATTGTTTTGAGTAAGAAGTTGTGGGAGAGGTCTGGTCACTGGGACCATTACAAGGACAATATGTATTTTACCAAGATCGATAACCAGGATTATGCTATTAAGCCCATGAACTGTCCTGGCGGCATTCTTGTTTACAACACAGGTCTGCATTCTTACCGTGAATTCCCATTGAGGCTTGCTGAGCTTGGTCTTGTTCACAGGCATGAGCTCTCAGGTGTTTTGAACGGTTTGTTTAGGGTTAGGGCTTTCACCCAGGATGATGCCCACATTTACTGTACAGAGGACCAGGTCAAGGACGAGGTGATTAGAATCATTAAGTTTGCTGATCGCTTCTACAAGGTTTTCAACCTTCCATATCATCTGGAACTGTCAACAAGGCCTAAAAAGTCTATTGGCACAGCTGAGATGTGGAAGAGCGCTGAGGAAGCTTTGAGGGCTGCTTTGAAAGATATGGGTGTTAAATACAAGACCAATCCCGGTGATGGTGCCTTCTACGGCCCGAAGATCGATTTTCACGTTCAGGATTCCATGGGCAGGACCTGGCAGTGCGCAACCATCCAGCTTGACTTTGCCATGCCTGAGAAGTTTGACCTGACTTATGAGGGTAGGGATGGTAAGAAGCATCGTCCTGTCATGGTTCACCGTACTATTCTTGGTTCAATTGAGAGGTTCATTGCCATCTTGCTTGAGCATTATGCAGGCAAGCTTCCTTTGTGGTTGAGTCCGATGCACGTTCGCATACTTACTGTGACAGATAGGACTGTTCCTTATGCTAAGGAGGTTAAGGCTGAGCTTGAATCTAATGCTATTCGTGTTGAGATTGATGACAGGCCTGAAACCATCCCTAAGAAGGTTAGGGATGCTCAGATTCGTAAGGTTAACTACATCGTTACTGTTGGTGATAAGGAGGTTGATTCTAGAACACTGGCTATAAGAACCCTTGATGGTAAGGTAACTCATGACGTTAAGATTTATACCTTTGTCAATGATTTGTTGAATGAGATTCACAACAGGATTTCCTGACTGTTTTCTTAAAGTTTAAATCCCCGTCTCGGCTTCCAACGTTCTGTAAAACCAAAAAATATATAAACACTTGTTAATATAATTAAACAAATGGTTAAAAAAGTGAACATTAAGATAACCCCTGATTATATATGTGGATTTTTTGATGGTGAAGGGTGTGTATCCGTAAAAAGCAAACAAATAGTAATAACAAACCAAGATGTGTCCATTTTAAGGAGAATTCATAGAACATTAAAAAATATGGGTATAATTAATAGGTTAGTTAAAGCTAAAAACTGCTATAGATTAAAAATCCACGGTTATCATAACCTCACTAAATTTCATAAACTTGTAGGGTCTAATATTATTGAAAAGAAGAATAAAATGTTAGCACTTGAAAGTTCTTACATTCGTACAATGCTATCTGAAAAACAAAAAGAAGAAATAATAGCTCTGAGGAAAAGAGGGTATAGTTATAGAAAAATTGTGAAAAAGAAGGATGTGCCTCTTAGTACGGTGTATTTTATATGTCAAAAAAATTAAACATACTAAACATATTCTTTGAAGAACCAACAAGGGAATTCAACGTCAGGGAAGTAGCAAGGATATTAAAAATAGCACCAGCAACAGCAAGCAAAGAACTCAAAAAACTAGCAAAAGAAGATATTCTAAAAGAAAGAAAGCTGAAAATCTTCAACTTTTACAAGGCAAACCTAGAAAGCGACAAATACAGAGACCTTAAAATACATTATAACATAAGAAAAATAAAAGATTCCGGACTGCTTGATGCCTTAAACAAATTCTACCTAAAGCCAGCTATAGCACTGTTCGGATCAGCAGCATCAGGATTGGACACAGAAACCAGCGATTTTGACTTACTCATAATTTCAGAAAATACAAAAGAATTTCCAGAAATCAAAAAATTCGAGAAAAAATTGAATAGAAAACTGCAAATCTTTACAGTTAAACATATTAAGGACATAAAGAATGAACACTTGATAAACAACGTAATAAACGGAATAACTCTACAAGGCCAGATAAAATGGACATAGAAGAATGCTACAGAAAAGGAATAATAAAAAAGACAAAAATAGACAACGAACTGATAAAGTCCCTAATAGAAATGGCCAACATAAAAGAGAATACAGTAAAAACCGCAAAAATTGACAAAATAAATATTTCTGCATATGTCTCACTCGCATACGATTCGTTAAGGGAACTTCTTGAAGCAATATGCATCTCCAAAGGCTACAAAGTACTGTCACACATTTGTATAGGTGAACTATTAAAAGACATACTTGAAGATTTTGACTATAATGAATTTGACAGACTAAGATACGTAAGAAACGGAATAAACTATTACGGAACTAAAGTAGAATTTGAACAAGGAAAAGAGCTAATCAACAAAATATTCTCTATGAAAAAATCGCTGCTTGACAAATACTTACACAAGACCCTAAAAACTTAACTAACTGATTAAAGCCCCGTCTCTGCGATTTAATTTATTGTTTTACAAACAGATATAGAACTACCGTCTCAGTATTTTTTGTGCCAGGCTCTTTTTCAAGTATATCGCTTTTTCCGGGCATACCTCGTGGCAGCAGTAGCACCTTATGCACTTTGAGTAGTCGAATTCTGGGTAAGGGCTCATTTTTATTGCTTCTGCAGAACATATTTTGAAGCAGCTCGCACACTTTGTGCACCTCTCTTTTATCAGTGCAGGCCTTGATGATACTCTCTTTATTATTGTAGCTGCTAGCGGTAGTGCCATGCTTTGTACAATGCTTGTCCTCGGGCTTTCCATATTTCCGTTTATCTCCCCCTCTACCTGTATCTCTTTTATCATGTTCCTTTTTTCTGCTATTTTTATCATAGGCACCTCTAGTTTCAGCCCTTTTGTTATTACATAGTCTAATGCCAATCCGTCCTCGCTTATCCCCAGTATCCCGAAGTGTTTCTTCTCCCCTGCTGCCGGTCCTTGTCCCTCCATCCCCTCTACCCCGTCTATTATGTTCAGCTCTGCTTTTTTCAGTTTGTACAGGTCTAGTAACATTCTTGAGAAGTTTTCAGGGGTTGGGTGTTTTACATGCATTCCTGATTTTAGTTTTCCCGGTATTATTCCAAACATGTTTTTTACCGCTCCTGTGTATACTGTTAGGCTGTGCGTTTTTAGTTTTGCTATGTTTATTATTTTATCATACTCCAGTATTTCTTCTGATATGCTGAACTCTTTGGCCAGGGTTCCGTTCGGGTTTTGCATTTTTTTGGGGGTTTTCAGCATTACTATCTTTACCCCTTCCTCTTCTGCTATTTTTTTCATTCCCGTTGTTTCTATGAGCCTTTCCCATCCCTGTATGCTGCCAACTATTCCTGGTGATTCTGCTATCGATATCTCCCTTGTTATTTTTTTGACTTGTTTTATTACTGCCCTGACAACTTCTGGGTGTGTTGTCACAGCATGTTCCGGTTCTTTTGCCTGCAGCAGGTTGGGCTTTATCGCTACCTTTTCTCCTTTTTTGATGAAGGTTTCCATCCCGCCAAGTTTTTTCATCCCTTCTTCCAGGGCCTTTTCTACTTCCTCATAGCTGTCACATTTTTCTATGACTACCTTCATTTTGGTAAGTTTTTTATACCCCCCCTGTGTTAGAATTTTTATGCCTAATTTAAACCTATTGTTTAATAAACTTAACTCCTCTAAGGAGTTGAAGGAGTTTAAGAGCAGGAATAAGGGTGCTTTTCTCTATGCTTGTTTTTATGTTAGCGATGGTAATTGGCAGTTCGATTTTTACAATCCTAAGGATAGGTTCATAACCACTTTTGAGGTTTCTGAAACTATTAAGGTGATGCCTATTGACCGTGCTTTTGACACACATTGTGAGGTTGCTGAGCTTGATCTGAAGAGGGTTAAGGTTGGTTATGATAAGGCTGTTGACTTAATTCAGAAGTTTATTGGTAAAGAGTGTCCCGGTGATAAGTTTTTCACTAAAACAATTACCATACTTCAGAATTTGAAGAAAAATGTTGTTTGGAACGTTACCTTTCTTACCTCTACTCTTAAGCTTCTTAACGTTAAGCTTGATGCTTCATCCGGCAAGGTTTTGTCCCACACAGAAGAGTCCTTTCTTAGTATGAGATGATAGTTCAGATTGATTACAGGATTGCGAAGCCTTACGAAGAGCGTTTGTCTACTATGGAAGGTATTATTCTTAGCGAGATTCAGCGTCGTAAGAAGGTTGTCGATCTTGTGACTGCTCTTAAAGAGAGGGCTTATGCTGCTGTCTTTAAGTATGAGATTGGGGGTCATACGTGTTATTCTTGCAGGAAGCCTGTATTCTTTTTGAAGGATGAGGTTTTGTTTATGGAGATGACTCGTAATGGCATTTCTCAGACTTATTTTCATCTTAGTTGCGTTAAGCAAAAGGTTTAAATATTTGTTAGCTTTCTATTGCTAGTCGTGGTGTGTTTATGGAAGAGAAAAATTTCTTTATGGTGGATTTTTGGGACGTTATGGATGATGATAGGAAGGAGCGTCATCTTATTAGGAAGTATCGTTTTGTAAAGGGCAGGGAGGCTGTTGTTGAAGACGAAAACAACAACATGGTTTATCAGTTCAACTATGTTATCAGGAAAAAGGATTTGAGGAAGTTGTGGATTCTGCGTTTGATTGATTTGGAGGAGGAGATAGTCACTCTTTACGAGCTTGATCGCTGAATTTCTATTGTCTTTTCTCTGCTTTTCAACCCTCTTATTATCCTTATGTTTTGGTTGAGCTCTTTTTTGAAGAGTTTTATTATTGCTTTGTTTGCCTTTCCTTCTACTGGTTTTTCTTTTATGCTCACTCTGTAAGTATTTCCATCTAATTCTATCTTGTTTTCTTTTGCGTTGGTTTTTACGATTAGTTTGTGTTGCATACTACCATATTAATAAAAATTTTTATAATAAATTTTCTCATTTCTTGCAATGATTACTTTGTCTATTAAAAAATTTAATCTTTTTGTTTAGTGCCTAGCATAAAATTTGCTTATTATAACCATTATTAAGTGGCTACAATAGAAAGGTTTATATATAAGTTGCCTTATACTAATTTGGCAAGGTGATAGGAGCTGAAATGAATGAATACCTTGCTTGAACAAATTCTGTACCAACCTCCATTAAATAAAAGGGGTTATAGAAAGACGATAGATGAGTATGCAGAAGGAACTTTTGCGCTGTTTACACCATTCGATCCGCTAAAACCATTTGAACCAGTATGTGGGCCCTGGGGACCTAGCGAATCATATCAGAGGGAACAATTTGGACAAAAACGAAGAGAATCAAACCCTGTTATGCCTACAGAACCTATGGGGTTCTCTATTAAACCTAACTCGACCAGGTTATTTGGAGAAGAGAGTGAGCCACCATTATTGAGGATAGATAGAAAAGCTCATCATGGATTACCTAAAAACCATCTACAATATGGAGAGAAGGATTATACCGGAAGGTATGGAGATGAAGCTTACGACATACTTGGAGAAGTATTTAAAAAGTCAAAAAGGAACATCTTATTCCCATTTGACGAGGATGATAAACCTTGGTAAGAGTAGAATATGAAAATAGAAATCTATGACGATAAGAAGGACAAACTAGTCTTTGAAGGGATATATGAATTCCTAGAAGGTGGTTTTGAGAAAGATGGAAGGCCGAGTTTCCACATAGAAGCACATTCTCCTGGCTTCAAAGAGACTTACAGTGTGTTTTTTTACTGCGACAACAAAGAAGAAGTAGAAAAACTTATAGAAAGCCTAACGGAGCAAATCTTAAAATAATTTTTTATTTTATTTTTTATTAAAATGACTACCTCTTTAGATTCGATAATTGTTGATGCTTCAGACTTTATTAGTTCTGAATTTAATCTAAAAAATTCAAAATCTCAATTAAAAGTTTATTCCAGAGAAGATTGGGAGAAGTTCTACAGAATTAATAAAGACTCAATAATCGGTCTAAAAAGAGAGGATGAAGGGCTTTACACGCCAATAGACTATTCAGCACATATTAGAACAGATACTTCTCTTTTAATTAGTAACATTTTCCATGAGTTTTTCGGTCACGGATTATTTTGCGAGCATTCTCAAATTGGTAAAAAGTTAACAGACATAATCCAAAAGAATCAAGATGCAAACCAATTCTTATATGAAGAAGTTAATCCAAATATACAACCTTCAGGTTTAACACGTTATAACATTCATAATCATGAAGGCTTCGCTATGTGGCTTGAATCCTTACTCTGTGAAGAAACAGGTAATAACCACGTATGGGAATCCAAAAAACAAATGTTAAATCCTAATTATCTTAGCTTGTTTGAGTTTTTTAAAGATGTTGAACAAAAATTTACACGGTTTGGTTTTATGTCTCAGCTAGGTTTCCCTAAATATTATGATAATGAAAAACTCATCAATACTTTAAAAAAACTCTATAATGGAAGTTTTAAGGATATAGACTTCATTTTGTTATATGGTTCACAAAAACCAGAAAGTGATATCGATTTATTTATCGTATCAGAGGATAAATCACAAAATTTATTCAATGGGTGGCTTGATATATTCCAATTGAGTAGGGTGGAATTTGAAAGTTGGATTGATAATCTTGATATAAGTGTTACGGACCCTTTGTTCAGTGGAAAATTAATCCATGGTGATACAAATTATTATGAAAATTCAAAACAAGAAGTAATACAAAAACCAATAAATGAAAAACAGATCAACCATAACCTAGCAAGAGCAAAAAAAGGGTTAGAATACCTATCAACCCCTACCTATAACTCCAGAGAAGAAAAAATATTTTTATCATACTTAAAGAGTTATACTCTAACTGCTGAAGAATTAAGAAAAGGCAATAAAGTCTTAACTCTACAAAAAATAAATGAAATCAGTTAAAATATTCCAACACATGTTCTCTTACCTGTTTTGCTAAATCGGCATTCTCATTTATTATAAGTATAATTTTACCTTTTTTCTTCAATATTTCATCAATAAATTTTTTTGACGAAGTTAAATCATCTATGGTCTTTGCTTTTTTGAAAAAATTATCAAGTGAATCGATTATATTTTTACTAAAAACACTTTGTATTACAACATCACCATAAACAGAAACATTCCTGAAGGGTAAACCTTCTTTTTTTATTATAACATTCATACCTAAAGATCTTTTGAATTTTATTCCAGCCAAATCTAAAGGAGTGTCTCGTGCCGCAATGCAGAAAAATTTTTTATTGACTTTTATTATTTCAAAATTCTGCTGGAGGTAAAGTATATGCCACCAATGATGATCGTAAATCAAACATATGGATTCATTTTCTTTTAATTGAGAATAATAATGTTCATGAAGTTTTTTATAATACCTATCCATATCATACATATTATCAAAGGTTAAAGTCGCAATGTTACCCTCCTTTTTGAGATCTTTTATGCCATATAGTAAAAACCCATTTTCATCTAAGAATTTGGTCCTTGCTCTTTCAGTAAAATCATGGAGGTTGTTAATCCATTCTAAATTAATCGAGTATTGTCTGTTGTGTTTTTTTAGTACGTCTATTTCTAGTAGTTCGTTTACAGATTTATTAACAGCATGAAAAGTCACATTATTGCCTAATTTTTTAACTTCAATAAATAATTCCATCTTTGTCAGTTTATTTTTTTCGAAAAGAATTTCTATTATCGATGATTTTACTGTTTTTTTATGATTCAAAAATACAGGCAAGGATAACATGACAACTTCAGAGTAGTTAAAGTTTATAAATACTTCTTTTTTTATTTAACTATTTAGTTAAGTTATGTTTTCTTTTAAATTAAGTGTGTTTTACCATACTTATATAACTCTTTGATTTTATAAAGAAGTTATGAAACAATCCGACCTCTTGATAATCTCAAACTTGCGCAGCAACGCTCGCGAGTCATTAACCTCTATGTCCAAGAAGACAAGAATTCCAGTGTCAACGATTTTTGACAAGCTGAGGGAGAACGTTAACGGGGTTATAAAAAGGCCTACTATCCTAATAGACTTCCACAAGCTCGGCTTCCCCACGGTCTCTACCCTCCTTGTTAAGGTTAACAGGGAACACAGGGAACAGTTGAAGGAACATCTTCAGAAGTCCTTCAACGTCAACTCATTTTACAAGGTTAACAACGGCTACGACTTCATTATCGAGGTTGTCTTCCGCAACATGCAGGAGCAGGAATCATTCATAGAGAGGATAGAGGAAAGTTTCAACGTTCTTGACTTGAAAACATTCTTCATAATTGACGAGTTGAAGAAAGAGGAGTTCTTCTCTAACCCGAGAGCCATCTATCCAGAGACTTATCTTTGAATAATTAAAAAAAGGAGTTTCAGCTTGCTTCTTTGATTGCTTGCACTCCAGTCACTATGCCCCATATCCATGCTATTATCATCAAAGGTATCCCTATGATCGCTCCTATGATTGTTAGCGTGAATACTACACCCAGTACCATCAGCAGTAGTTGCCATAGTCCTGTTTTTGTTCTGCCCGCTATTATGCTTCCCAGTCCTGGCAGAAGCAATATGTTCACTAGAAGTCCGATTACCGCCAGTGCCATGCTCGGTTTTGCTCTCCTCACCGCTTTAGGCATAACTTTTGGCATTGCCTGTATTTTTGGCATAGGTTTAGGCGCAACTGCTTTTTTCTTGGGTGCGGCCCTCTTTTTTGCTTTTGGCATTATGCTACCTCCTTTTTTTTACTGTAAAGATATATTTCTTGAAATATATTATGCTATATAAAACTTTGCAAATGTATAGTTTATGACTTGTTTGTGGTAAACTATGGTATTAAGTGTATATGTGTAAGAAGTTTATAATATCTTAGGGAAATAGAACCTTTTTCATACGTATTCCACGAACTCTTCCACAAAATATTTTGGTTTTAACTTTTCTCCTGTTGCTTTCTGTATTAAATCATTCCATTCATATTTTGCACCAAGTTCAAAAATATTCTTTTTTAGGTAGTTACCTATCTCCTCATTATCAGAGTATTTTACATTTTTCAGGGCGTCCTGTTTAAGTATCTTTTCAACTATTGTTTTGTGTAGTTGTGATGCTAGTAATTCAGCCAGCATGTAATTATGGTAATAAACTGGTGCTGAAACAAAGTGTATTTTTGCACACCAGTCTGGCGCATCCCTACAAAAATCAATAAACTGATATTTTTTGACAATGTTCCACCAGAGTTTGTTAAGGTCCTGCTCAGGCTTTTCATACAGTTTCATTTCAAAATTAAACATTACCTGTGACCACCTGGAAAATACCAATTGGTCCATGCTTGCTATTTTTGTTATTTCTTTGGAAAACTTGTTTATGCCTTTTTCTTTAGTGTACTTTTTTATGAATTGTGTATTCATTGACTGCCTTCCGAAAAGTTGGGCAATGCCTTCTGTTACAAGTATGTGTGCTTGGTCCCTTATCAAAAACGGGAGGTTAATGTCTGTGTATTTTGTGTAGGTTGCATGTCCCAGCTCATGTAAAATTGTTGACATCCAGTACTCGTCATTTTTTGTATTTACCAGAATCCTAACGTCCTTCTCCTTGTCTATATCTATTGAAAAGGCATGTTGGGATTTGCCTTGTTTCTCATACAAATCACTTTTCTTCAAGATATCTTCTACTTCCAGACCTATACTCTTATAGAATTCTTTAGCAATGTATAGTATGTCCTGGTTGAAAAATTTGTCTAGATTTACTTTGTACATTTCTGGCACTGCAGAGAAGAATAAATCATGGTAATGCCAGGGTTTTAATTCAGCCTTTGGCATATTGAACTTGTTAGATAGGTGGCTATCTATTTCTGATTTGGTATTTTTGAACGGTTTATCAGTCGCTTTTGCCAATTCTTCAAATATTGATTTAATATCTTCTATTTTTTGTTCTGCTGCTTGGAGGGACATTACATAATAATTTTCAAAGCCTTGAGATTTGGCTAATTCATTTCTCATCCTTACTATATCCAAAAGGTCTTTCTCTACTAAGCTCCCTTGTTTTTTGCTTGCCTCCCAAGCATTTTTCAATTTCTCGGAGTCTTTTTCAGTTTTAAGTATCTCTTTTATTTGATTGTCAGTCAGTTCCCTACCTTCCACTTTAGCTCTGAAACTATTGAATTTCTTCTGTACTTCAGTCTCTTTAGCAATTATTTCATTTATTAAGTTGATATCACCCTGAGAAATAAGATAGTCGTTGTATACAACCTTTATCTGCCTTTTTATCAACTGGTCAGGTATACCTAATTTTAACCAATCCTTTATTTTTTCAAATTCTTCCTGGTTGTTATGTATTTTCTTAAGTTGCTTTGAAAAATCTTCATATTCTTTATAGTAGTCTTCTTTTCCAGTTGTATAAGCATTCCACCATGCAAGTTGGAGTTTCTTGAATAGTGGTTTTATACGCTGTGTGTGATATTCTAAGAATTTTTTAACATCTTCCGAGTCAGACATAAAACCAATGAAAAAATCAGATGTTTATAAATTTTTAGTTTATTTTTGTATACCCGAAAGCTGGCCTTTGAATACTGGTAACTTGTTTCTAGCTCATGATGACTGGTTCGTGCTATATAAAACTTTGCAAATGTCTTACTGTCTTAAAGTCGTGGCTTAAAAAGGGGTGTCAAATGCGTGGCTTTTAGTAAAATCAGTTCTGTCCAATTCGGTTGATGGGGACTTTTTATTCTTTCTTTTTATACGTATCTATTAGTTTATTCAATCCATCAGGTTTTTCGAAGTATAATATTCCTAGATTCTCTGCCTTTCTTCCAAGTATTGGGTTACCTGAAAAAATGACGGTCTCTCCCTTGTGTATGTCTTTTATTTTCTCGTAAAGTATAAAGCAAGCTCCTTCCAGACCATCCATAATTATTAGGTCATACTTATTTTTCTAAATTGCTTTCAGACCTGTCTCGTAGTTTTCAGCTACATCTACTTTTTGGCATATTTCACGTAGCAGTCTTCTTTGTAGAATTCCACGCCAGTTCCTATCATCTTCAACATACAAAATACTTCCTATCGACATTTTAAACATCCTAATCTCACTCTCTAAAATAACCACCCCCTTTGAGAGCTAGTATTTTTTGTTCCAATGCCATTGCAGATTGTCCTACCTCTTTACCAAGATTTGCAATAACCTTAGTTTCTTTCTCAGTTAGATTCAGTGGTGTGTCTACAAGATAGGCGCGAATTTGCATTAGTGCCTTATCCACATTTTTATATGCTTCTTCATAATCATTTTTTACCAGTTCACCATACTCTTTTGCAATATCTGAAAGCGGTTTTTCGTTAGCCATTTTATCCTCCTATTCCCAACCAGTTTTTAAGAACACCCCCCGTTCTTTTTTGGTTAGAGCTTATTTATAAATCTTGCTACACCAAGTTTTTATTCTTTGAATAGCCTAGACTTAAGGATTTTATTAAACAGGTTAGTAATAACTTGGTGCCTCTGAGATGTCTGGTTCATGCTATATAAATTTATCTGAAATGGATTTTGTTTGATTGATAAAGAAAAAAATTTTGGGCGTTCCAGTCTGAACATAAAGGAGGAAAAAAGAGGTGATCCCAAAACCTTCCCTTACTCATAGTTGGAACTCTGCCCAAATTGAGAATGTGATACCCCCTAGATTTTTTTCAGATGCTACCATAGTGATTCTTGTTTATAAACTTTTCTGCCCTTTTAGTTATCACTTCTTAATTAACCTGTGGAATTTAAGTATTTTTCCTTTAACCAAAGCTTTCCAAGAATTCTTCTTCCATGAAATGCAGCTTTCCCACAACTATGAGGCATTGTGGCTTTCCTTTCAGCTTTATCTTGGCCATTTCTGTCGCTTTTCCGTATCTTATTTCATTTTCTCCACCTAAAGCGCTGATTATGACTACTTTTGTCTCTTTTGTGAAAATCTTTTCCTTTCTCTTTTCTTCCACGCTTAATAGGTAGTTTATTGCCTCCTGTGTTGTCATGTACTTGTTTTCTTGTGGTTTCAGGTCTAGTAGTATTAGCGTATGCATCTCCTTGTTTCTCTTTATCACTTTGTATGGTTCCTCAACGTTTTCATTTTGAAATGGTATAGATGTTGTCTTTCCGAATTTGTACAGCATCAGGCCTGTTTCTGCTATTGCCGTTAGTATGGACGAACCATGTATTATCTCTGTTTTTATTCCTCTTTTCTTTGCTTCTAGCATTAGTGCTGTGTGTGTTGTTGCTGTCAGCGCATCTCCTATCACCATTATGCCAACGTTTCTATTTTTTGCCTCACTCAGTATCTTCTCTCCTTTTTCAAATTCTTCCCTGCTCAGCTCTTCTACCTTCTTTCCCAGGAATTTTTCCAGTTCCTCATTGGTTGTTTTGTAGTGGCTTGTGTACCTCTCTATGAACAGCTTGTCGCATTTCTTTGCTGTTTCCACTGCCTTTATGCTCATGTCTTCTTTTTCATACAAACCCAGGCTTATTAAAAATATCATCTTTTCCTGAAAGCTTCTACCAGCATGGCCCCTGCTGCTGCATTCGCAAGTACTTCCATGTTTATTATCCTAAACGCTATGTATGTCAAGAAAAACAGTGCTAGCGCAGTTAATATTGTTTTTTTGTGGCTGTCGTTTCCGTACTGCAGTGTTCCTTCTACAAGGCCAAACAAGAATGTGAAAGCTCCTGTTATGTTTATCAGCTGTGCTATTGTTGCTGCTCCAAGTGCTGTTCCGTAATATGCTAAGTTTTTTCTTATGAAATAACCTACAACGCCCCCTCCTATGAGTAGCCATGTATTTACCTCTATGTAGTTGAGGATGAATAACGCTGACAGTATCAGCAGCAACCTTCTCGCTATTTTGAAATATTTCCTTCCGGGCTTTACCTCTTCTTTTGTTTTTGAAGCTATTATCATGCCGAGAAGAAATCCTGTGAAACTGACTAAGGCCACTATTTCTTTTATCATGCTATTTTTCCTATTTTTTCCTTTTAAAAAGGTTTCTAAGATTCTGCAATGGTTGAAGGCCCTCTTCTTCCTACTTTCGGTCCGTCCCTTATTCTGAATCCTGCTTTTTTCATGTTCTCCCTTACAATTCTTGCGCAGCTGTAGGTTGTCAATCTTGCATTTATTTTCATCCTCTTTTTTATTTCTTTGAGGAATTTTTCTGTCCAGAGCTCTGGGTTTTTTGCAGGTGAGAAAGGGTCTAGGAAAACAGCACCGAACTTTTCTTCTATCTTTTTTATTGTTTTTGTTGCATCCCCCAAAATTATCCTTATCTCAACATCCCCATCCTTGTGGTATAATTTCTTTGCTGCTTCCTTTATTTTCCCGTATTCTTTTTCATAGCCTCTTACTTTTGTTCTTGCTATCTCTTTTAGTACTTCCGGATCTTTTTCTAACGCAACAATGCTTAACCTTTTAGCTTTCTTTATTGCTGCCATAGAGTTGTACCCCAAGCCAAAGCATACGTCCAGTATTTTCATTCCTCGCTTTATCTTTGCTGGCTCTACAAACTTCTTTTCAGCTTCTTCAACAGCGCCTGTTTTTGAGTGATAGCACTCGTCGTATTTTTCATTGTAATAGGTTGCGCTTCCGTCTTCTGTGATTATTTTTTTCATGATATTTTTTCTTTATCGGTTAAGTTTATATATCCTTCTTCCCTTGTGTTTTTTATGGAGAGGTATCTCGTTTTTTGCGCTCATGCCGATGACGAGATCGTTGGTATGGGTGGTGCTCTTTCCAGGTACGCTAAGGAGGGTAAAGATATTGTCACCGTTATTTTTTCTTTTGGTGAGAGGAGTCAGCCCCACCTAAAGGAGAGACACATAGTTAAGAAACGTGTTCTCGAATCTCAGAAGGTTGACTATCTTGTTGGTAAGAAGAGCCTGTTCTTGGGTTTGAGTGAGGGCAGGATTCTTGAGCAGGCTGAGAAGTTTGATGTTAAGGGCAAGATTAAGAGGCTTATCAGGAAGTACAGGCCTGAGAAGATATTCACCCTTTCCTCTATGGACCCCCATAAGGACCATCGTGAGGTTAACTCAGTCGTTGTATCTGCTTTTGACGAATTGAAGTATAAGGGCGAGCTTTACACCTTTGAGGTTTGGAACGTTATCGATGAGAGCAGGCCTGCCATCTTTGTTGATGTCTCTTCCACGTTTAAGAAGAAGCTTAAGTTGTTGAAGCGTTACAAGAGTCAGAAGCTTTCTATCTACTTGCTCTGGCTGCCTATCTATTTGCGTGCTCGTCGTTACGGTAGGAAGATTGGTTGTGCTTATGCTGAGAAGCTGTATAAAATCAGGTGACTATTTTCTTTTTGTTACCATCCCATGGATGTCTCTTATTTTTTTGTCTATTTCTTTGATTTTTGTCTTTAGCGCTTCTTCCCTCTCTTCTGCCCTTTTTGCAGCCAAGCTTATCCACACGGTTATTAGCACAGCTACCACCGTTACTACAGATGCGTATATTACCTGGCCGAGTATGTCTTCTCCCGGTTTTTGGTAGTATTTTGAGAATATGGCTTGTATCGCGCTGTTCCACGCGAGCGCAGCCACTAAACCAAACGCTGATGTTATCAGCGCTGACATCTTTTCTATGATTTCTTGTCTCATTTTTCCTTCTTGTCTTTATTTTTTACTCATTTTTAAATTTTTTGATTACAAAAAATTTATATATGCTCTACTTGCATTTATTTTGAAAAGTGGTCAGGATGAAGCTTCTTTTTATCGTTACGGGCGTGGGTTATGGAGATTCTATCAGGTCGCATGCGATTATCAAGGCTTTTCTCAAGCGTAACCCTAAGACCAGGATAATGGTTGCTGCTTACGACAACTCTTACAACTATTTCAAGGATAAGTACCACACAGTTAGGATTTCCGGTTATAAGCTCCTCGGTATGTCCCTTAAGTTCAAGGTTCTTCCTTTCATAGCCAATAACTATGTTCTGCCTTACACCTGGATGGCAGTTTCACTTAGGCTTAGGAAGCTTGCTAAGTCCTTCAATCCGGATGTGATTATTTCTGATTTTGAGCCTGCTGGCATAATTCTCGGTAGGCTTCTGAGGAAGCCTTGCGTTGTTGTTTTTGCCTATGACCCTGCCCTGTTTAGGGAGTTGAAGCATAAGAACAAGAAGCTTGTTTTGGAAGCGATGTATTTTGAGCGTTTGTATAGCTCAGCTGACCTTGCCGTGATTCCCTCGCTGTTAGGGATGAAAGAGTCTAAGAGGTACTGTTACGTTAATCCCATAGTCATGGTTAGGCCTTCTGAGCTTCCTTCTAACTCTGCTTTGATGAGGAAGCTTAAGTTGAAGCGCCCGCCTGTACTTGTTATGCTTGGCGGTTCTTCTTTTGGTGTTAACCTTGCTCGCCGTTTGATCAGGATCGCTAAGAACTTTGATGAGGATTTCATAATTTTCGGCTCTCATGTTGCGCTTCCTAAGAAGAGGAACGTTAAACACTTCCCTTTCAAGCAGAACTTTCTTGAGTATCTAAAAGTAAGCAAAGCTGTTATAACCCTTGGGGGTAATCTCACCCTCTCCGAGTGTGTTGTTTTCAGGAAGCCTATGCTTGTTTTTCCCATTAAGGATCACGTTGAGCAGTTGGTTAATGCTTATTCTTTGAGGAACGTTGCCATGATTAAGTATGAAATGAAGGGCTTACGTAAGAGTATGGAAAGTTTTTTAAGAAACATAAACTCTATTAAGCGTAAAATGCCTATGGTTGAGCCTTCTGGCTCGGATCAGGTTGTTAGCATAGTGAGGCATCTGAGATGAGGTGGTCATGGTTTTTGTATCTCATTTTTCTCTGTAGTTTTGCTTCGGCTCAGCCTCTTGATATTTGTTCTGGCTGTTCTTATCAGGGCAGATGCGTAAGTTATAATTTTCAGATAAGTTCTCCTGAGGGTGTGCTCTACTGTGCTGAGGATTCGAGGCTTTATCCTGCCAAGCCTGATTCTGATTCTTGTTCTGCTAACTACGAATGCCTGAGTTTTTATTGTGTGGGTGGTGTCTGTGGTTCTTCTGAACCTCCAGTTGTGGTTTTTGATCCCGGTTCCACTTTCCTGATTTTGGCTTCTGTTTTGGGTTCTCTCATATTTTTGGTCGTGGTTTTCCTCCTTGTTTGTTATACACGTAAGCCTTCTGCTAAGTCTTCCACTCTCTATGCTGCTAGAAAGGGTAAGGCTGCTACTAAACAACAGCCGGTTATTCCTGCCACTGTTAAGCTCATCCCGATAAAGAAGAAGTATTCGCAGTTCGAGAGTTTTGAGAAGCAGCTTGAGGAGGCTGGTAAGAGGATTGTTCGCAAATAGTTTTTATTTCCCTGAGCCATTCTTCCCTGTTTTTTCTTTCCATTACCCCTTCTATGGTGAATATGACTATGTTTTTTGCTCCTCCCTCCACTATCATCTTTACGTCTTGTTTGAATTGTTCTATGTTTTCGTAAGTTTTTTCATCTCCGAATATGCCTTTGCCGACGCATCCTATCCCGAACATGGCTTTGTTGCCGTATTTCTTGACTGCTTTTCTTGTAAACATTTTCAAGTACATCCTCGTTATTTTTCTCGGAGTCATTGTTGTGTAGCTTATGAAGTTTTTTTCCATGTTATCTCCCAGTTCTGTTATGTCTCCGAACCTTCTAGTTATCCACCCGGGCAGCGGAAATCCGCTTATGATTGTTTTTCCTCTCCTTTTCCTTATCACCTCTTTTAGGTATCTGTTGTTTTTCCCTTTCCTTATCATGTTCAGTATCAAATACTTAAACAGGATTTTTGTCATGCTTATCCCCCTTCCAGGGAACCTCGGTTCTATGTCCAGCTTTATGTCCACCCCATCAAATTCTTTCAGTTTGTCTATCGCTTCCTTTTTTGAGAATCCTGAGAACCAGTATCCTTCTTCCTCACTTAGCGTAGGCCAGGCTCCTGTTTTTATTTTCTTGCTCCTGACTTTTTTCTTCCATCGCTCATATTCCTTTCTTGTTTTTGCTGCTATATAGATTTCAGTTTTGAATTCTATCTTGTTTATTGCTTTCCAGTCTGCTCTTTCAGGGAATTCGCACCAGAATAAAACTCTCATGCTTTTCTAGAATTGGTTGTTGTTTATAAATCTGCTCTCAGCGTTGACAGTTCTTGGTATTTGTTTATGTAGTCTGTGGACATCTTCATCGATTTGAAGTTTTTAACCTTCTCCTTCAGCCTTTTAAGTTCTCCTGCCAGTTTTTCTTGTTGTTGTCCCTCTTCCTTCTCTGTCATCATCACATTAACGTAGTTGCATAGGGGGTCGTCTTCGTCTTCTTCCGTGCAGTATTTTTCCATAGTTTTCTGCTTTATCTCTTTGATAAGGGCTTCTGCAAAAGAATCAGTTGTCTGGTTGAAATCGTACGCCTTTTTTATCTGGTTCATATTTCCATTTTCTTCATAATAAACTGTTAGGTAGAATTTGTTGTTTTTTGTGTCTGTTTGGTCAACTATCAGCTTTTTCAGCTTTACCATAACCCTTTGCATTTTTCTTTCTTTCCTCAAACTTGTTTATATACTTTTTGGCTCTCTTACTCTGTTGTGATGTCCAGTAATTAGTTGACACTTATACGGTTCTGTTTATGTTTTTTTTATTTTTGACACTTCGTTTCTGAACAAAAGTTTTAAATATGTTTCACCCCCCTAAAAAATGGGGGTTTTACTTGATGAAAACGAAGCTTTTTTTGGCAGTACTTATTTGTGTTTTGATGGCTTTTTCTGTTTCAGCAGGCGTGACAACTTCTGACGATGCTTACCACTCGGATTATGAGGACTCTGAAAACTCTGACGATTCAAACTATGACTATGATTACTGGTATTGGGACTTTGAGAAGCCTCGTGAAAGCCACACCTATGATAATCCCAGGGACGATGAGGATGATGATGAAGATGATGATAACAATCATCGCTACTACTCCTATAGCTACGGGCGGTATTACTATGATGACTACTGCAGCGGTGACTGGTGTTATTACAGGCAGTGTTATGGCAGCAAGTGCTACAACTACCGGTATTATGATAATTACAGGAGATGCTGCACAAGATGTTATTACCCATCAAACAGTTACCGTGCCTACTGCTATGGTTGTGAAGATTCCCGCAGTACATACTACTGGTTGAGGGGCAAGATATATGATTCCTATTACTATTCCCCAAGCTCTTCGATGAAGTATGATTACAGGTGGGATGGAATCAGCACCTACTAAAAAAATTCTCTTTTTCTTTTTTGACTGTGAACGGGCCCGATGGGATTTGAACCCACGACCTACTGCTTGCTCCCGAGAATAGGAGGTTCGACCTTTTGTCAGTCGCTCTATCCAAGCTGAGCTACGAGCCCATGGTTTTTTCTTAATCAACGTTTGTTTTTAAAGTTTTTTGATTAGCAAAGTTTAAAAAAGAATTTTGATTTAATATCATTATGGTCTCTAAGAAAGTGCAGGCTGTGATTTATGACTTAAAAAGTGGTGAGCCCTACTTCCTCATACTTCACCGTGTTCTTCGCTGGCGTGGTTGGGAGCTTCACAAGGGGACGATAGAAAACAACGATTCCTATAAGAAAACTTTGGTGCGTGAGGTTTTTGAGGAGACCGGTTTGAAAAAATTCAAAGTGGTAAAACCTCTCGGTATAAGTTTTTATTTTGATAAGCGAAGGAGTAGGGTTGTTGAGGTTTTTATTGTTAGGGTTTCTATGCGTCAGAGGATAAGTCTTTCAAGGAATCCTAAGAGAGAGCATGATGGTTATTTGTGGGCTGATAAAGAGACTGCTTTGAAGAAGTTGACTTGGCCTAACGCTCGCCGTATAATTAGGAATTTGAAAATCAAGAAGTGAAACCAAAACCTTTATAAAAGCCCTTTTTTGATTTTATGCTCATGAAAGGTGTTATCGTTAATTTTCGTGGTGGTTTGCACACTCAGCGCAACACTCAGATGGTTGTTAAGGTGGATTCTAGTAAATCAAAGAAGGATGCTGAGAAGTTTGTTGGTAAGAAGGTTGCCTGGACAAGTCCAGCAGGTAAGGAGATTTCTGGCTTGGTCGTTAAGCCTCATGGTAATAAGGGGGCTTTGAGGGTCAGGTTTGATAGGGGTATGCCAGGCCAGTCTGTCGGCCAAGAGGTGAGGGTGGAGTAAGATGGGATTAAGGAAAGGTCATTGTTACAGCAAGGTGAAGCGTGCTTACACTCGCAAGTCTAAGTACAAGAATAAGGCTTACATTAAGGCAGCCCCTATCAACAAGGTCATGAAGTATGATATGGGCGACTTGAAGAAGCAGTTCCCTGTTGAGGTTAAGCTTGTTAGTAAGCAGCATATTCAGATCAGGCATAATTCTCTGGAATCTGCCCGTGTTGTTGTTAACAGGCATCTTGCTGAAAATCTTGGTAATAATTTCAGGTTGCTGTTGAGACTTTATCCTCATCACGTTCTTCGCGAGAATAAAATGTTGACGGGTGCTGGTGCTGACCGTATGCAGAGCGGTATGCAGCGTTCTTTCGGTAAGCCTGTGGGTTTGGCAGCTCGAGTTAGAAAAGACCATGTTGTTTTTTCTGCTTTCGTTGACTCTGACTGTGTTGGGGTTGCAAGGGCTGCTCTTGCAATGGCTAGGCCTAGGATGCCTGGTAGGTATAGTATAGAAGTCTCTTCAGTTGTTTAGTTACCATCTGTCTTGGTGTGTTATCTTTTTTATGTCAACTAATTCTTTGTTTTTTATCTTCTCAGAAGAGTCTGCATATCCTATTGGCAGTATTCCATAGAAGTCCAAATTGCTTTCTGTAAGTATTGGCAAATCTGGAATCGTCAATTGCTATTCAAAAAAATCAAGCCAATCCAATTCTTCTCATTATTTTCCTCAGGAATCCGTCGTTCTGGTCGGCTACTTCTGTATAGTCCTGTCCTATGAGGTTGGCTGCTAGTTTTTTGTAAGCTATTGCTGCTCCTGACTTCGGGTGTGTGTAGACTACCGCATCTTTCTTTACCAGAGCTTCCCTTACTGATTTGTCTTCTGGTATTATCCCCAGTATTGGTTTTTCCAGCATGGTTTCTATGTTTTTTACTGCAACGTCCATGTTGTTGGGCTTTGTTCTGGTCAACACCACTCCCATCACCTTTTTTCCTAGCGCTTCACTAAGCTTTATTGTTTTCAAGGCGTCGGTTATTGCCGGCATCTCTGGGTTGGTTACTATTATCAGTTGGTCAGCAGCGTTGATTGTTGCTAGCGCCTCCCTTCCCAGCCCTGCTGCTCCGTCTATTATTATTATGTCGCTGTTTCCTTCTAGGTTTCTAATTACTTTTGGCAAGGTATCAGGTGTCGTGTTTCTTATGTCTTCTAAAGATATTCCCGCAGGTATTATTTTTGTTCCAGCTGGGTGCACATACATCGCTTCCTTTATCTTGTTTTTTCCTTGCAGTACGTGATGCAAGTTAATAGGTAGTATCGGCACTCCCAGGTGTATCCCTATGTTTGGTGTGCTAAGGTTTCCGTCGATTACAGTTACGTCTCTGTCGAAGTAGTTTAGTGCAGAACCCAGGTTTATTGCTGTTGTGGTATTTGAAACAACTATTCCTGAAGCATGAACAAAATGGCCTCCCTCGTCGCAGACTTGAAAATCATAAACATGACGCTTGTCGTAGTTTGTCTCTTCAACAGATTCCACCCGCCTGAAGGAGTAGCCAGAACAGGTCAGGTTGCGCAAGAAGAAAAGGTCGTCGTCAGGAACCCCTATTTTTTTAAAAGACACAACAAAGCGGATGAGCATATTTTTAGATAGGGCATACTGCTCTTGTTCGTATTCGTAAATTAATTGCTTGGTGCACCCTAGCACGCTAGAGAGTTGAGTTGCAGTTAGATTATTCTTAATCCTAACATCTTTGAGTAGTCTGCCTACTGGAAAAACGTCTATGTTTGTATTAAGTTCATTATGGTTCACAAGCCAGTTCAATCTCTTTTTCTTTCTTGATTCTTTAAAACCTATGTGTTTGTTGTATTTTATTGCGTTTTCTCCTGAAATGTAGAGTCTCCAGTACATCTGTTTGATCATTTTTGAATTTGAAGCTTTTTTGTATGTGTATTTTATTTGGCTGCATAGTCCATACCTTGTTCTTAGTAAGCTGGCTACTTGGAAGACTAGTTTTTTTGATTTTGAGACGTACTCTATCTCTAACCTGTTTTTAGAAACGTATGCGTCGCAGTCGAATAGCGCTCTTACAAAGGCAGAGACGCATTTGTTGTTTGACATAAATATTTTTTCTGGGATAAATTTTTTCCCTGCTGTAACTTTTTTTATTTTGTACTGTTCAAACAAGTTTTTGATGGGCTCTTTTTTGCTGAAGGAAACCCTGCAAACCCCTGTTCTTTTGTCTATCAGGCAGGTATATGAACCAAAAACTGATTCAAAAGCGTTCTTAATTTCGCTAAGCAGGCTGCTGTCTTTTCCTGCAAAGATGTGAATGATGAAGTGATCTTTCCTTTTTTCTATGTGGCCATCTCCCATCAGGTACCCCAGCAGTTCAGAAATCTTTTCAGAAAAGTCCACTGTGTTGCCTCCATACGTTTTCGGGTTGAATAGCAATAGATAGTCTACCTTGGGCTGTATTGCTTTTGCCTCTACTTTTTTTAGTATGCCATGCCTCATCACTATAAATTTGTGTTCCTCTGTGACATCAATCGATCCTGCGGGAGAGTTTATCCTGAGCAATGTTTTTGGGGCTGGTTTTCTCATCAGGCAGACTGGTTTTCTTTTTTCTGAAATTAATGATTGTCCTTCATAATTAAAATGGACCACGTCAAGAATTAAGTCATCTGGCGGGGTTAAAACCTCAAATAGTTCGTAACTTCCATCTACTTTTGTTGCCATGAGGTACTTAACCTTGTCTTTTTGGTCATCAATCAGCCTATCGATGAAGGGACCTATTTCTATTATATTGCCATCAGCCAGTGAAACGTATTCTGAATAGCCTAAACTTTTTCCTACACCTCCTTTTCCACTTACAAGCCCTATGTACAGCGTCATTGTTACACCCTTTTGTTTACTTCCTTTATATGTTTTTTTATTTTTTTGAATATAGGTCTACGAATTCTTTTGTTTTGTGTAAAAACTCCTTCAGCCTTTCTATGTTCACAACCTCTCCGTCTGCTATCAAAGCTACGTTCTTCCTAAATTCTTCCTTCACGTCATACTTCGACTTGTCTATCCTTCTTAGCAGGTAGTAGAATTCCATCAGTTCATTTACCTTCTTGTCTCTAACGTATACGTTTTTTAGCAGGTCAACTCTCATAAGAGGTATGGTTGGCATGTTTTTTACTCTCTTGATTTCTAACATGTCCTCCACTGTGTAGTCTAAAGCGCTTATCAGTCTCTTTATAGCATTCCTGATTACGTCAGCTGTTCTGGTATATTTCAGAGTAACGTAGAACAGGTGTTCTGCTCTTAAGAGCTGTCCTTTTGCGGTGTCAGATTCTTCTCGCATTTTGCCTCAGTATTGTGTTTATTTTTAGCATGTATCTTTTTGATTTGTTAACATAATCCTTTAGTTTCTCATAGTCCACAGTTTTTGTTCTGAAGTCTGTTCCGCAAACTACGAGCTTGTCGCCTCTCATGAATTCCATGTTGCCTCTTTTTCTCGTCTCCATGATACTGTTTATTTCTGATATCAGTGCTGTGTGTTCTCTCTCTATATTATACCGTGGGGCGCTGCTTGTTTTGAAAAGTTCTAGCGTAGATTGAAAGTTTGCTGGTGTTGTCATTATTCTCTTGAACATCCTGTCGTATTCTATCATGGCTTCAACGCTTAGGGTTAGTGCGTTGTTGATGTTTTCCAATATTGCTACCACCAGTCTTGCGTCTTTCAGCAGCGGATATGTTACGTACGCTAAGTGGTCCGCTGTTTTCAAAGCCTTGTTTGCTTTTTCCAGCAGAGCGTACACCCTTTCCATATATTTTGGAGGGTTTATTATGAATATAAGT
This sequence comes from Candidatus Woesearchaeota archaeon, assembly GCA_964428965.1. GTDB lineage: Archaea > Nanobdellota > Nanobdellia > SCGC-AAA011-G17 > VGLX01 > JAWABC01. Next base: position 2,333 of record CAYSAF010000014.1, on the reverse strand, counting down.
TTTATTGTGTTAGTTCTAATATTGCAGCTGCGATGTCTCCGTTGTTTTTTTCCAGGCTTTCCCTGGCCTCTTCTTCTGTGCAGTCTGCTTTTTCCGTAACTGTTTTCACGTCTTCCTCTGTGTATTTTTTCAGCTCTCTTTCTTCTATTTCCCCTGTTATTTGCAGGCTTTCTTGTCCCATCATGTCCACTTTCATGACATGGGGGTTATTGACTATGAGTTCTTTGTCTTTTGTTTTTATGATGACCTGTTCTGCTTCTATTTCTTCCTGCTTTATCCCCATCTTTTTCATCGCCTTTTCTAGCTGTTTGGGATTTATTCCGGGAAGCATGTTTTCTTAACCTAGAACTTTGAATTTGTGCAGGTATATCTCTAGTAGTATCACAACTATTATTGCGATTATGACTACTATTGGTTTTATTTCTATCTTGCTTTTGTAATCGTCAAAGTATCTTACCAGTCCGCCGCCTGAACTGGGCATTTGTATTCGTTCTGCCATGTAAAAATTAACGTCGTTGAGGTTTAAAAAGCTTTTGGTAAAAAAATTGGAGAAAATTTAAAAAAAGAGAAAGAAAAAATTATGCGCCGTACATCTTCTGTAGGCCTGCTATGTCTGCTAGTTCAAGTGTTCTCTTGCTTGTTTCCCCATTGTCAGAATAGCCGTACATCGTCACTTCTGAGCATGTCGTGCTGTACAAGTCACCAAGTCCAGCACCGTGTCCTAGTTCGTGTGTTGCTATGTTCTGTAGGTCCATTACTCCAGTATTTGCTGTTGCTGCGTCACCCCAAGCAAATCTTGTGTTGAATAAGATGTCAAACTCAACTATTTGCTTGCCAAAGCGCGTGTACCATATTGAAGTTATTGCTATTACGCCATTGTTAGGATAGTCGCCAAAAGCGATTGCATTCTTGAAATCGAATGTACCATATTTAGCGGTGGAATCAACTGTATATGCATCGTTGAATAATTCCCTAGATGTTGCACTGTCCCATGTTTCTGCAGCTGTTGATATTGCGCCTATTACAAATCCTTTTGATAAACCTTGTGGGTTGTTTGGGTTTATCACATAACTTACTGGTAGGGTGTTCCATTTAACACCTAATAGCTTGTAGCATGCTGTTGTTGTTGCTTTTGCTCCTTTACCCGCTTCTTTTATTGTTCCGTCTTTGTAGTGTATGAAAGTTATTTTATCTATCGGTTCTTTTACCTTGTCGTTTGTCGCTGTTGCCGTTATGGAAACTACCAAAACTGATAGTATAAGCCAAATTATTGTTTTTTTCATGGTTTTTACCGCTGCATAGTAATTTGGACTTGTTTATATAGGTTTTGGTTTTAAAAAAAAGAAAGAAAAAGTTAGGCTCCGTAGCCTGTTGGGATCCCATGAGCAACCCAAGTGTGTCCAGGTCCGTATGCAGGATCAACTCCTTGATCCATCAACACTTCAAATTGCCCCCAGATACAATACCCTCCTCCATCTGGTTGCGGTGTTGAGCCCTCGCCGCACTCTCCTACCCATTTTATTTTGTAATGCCATACCGCTCCTGAACCACCTGGCACATTTCCGTTCCATTCGTTATTTTCCCATGCGTCGTATGGTGGATTGAGCCAGTTTTCTGCATTTCCTCTGTCCCATTCTGCATTCCATTTCATTGTTATCTTGTCATATGCGTAAATTCCTAAGTAGTCTAAGCATCCAGGCACCCAATCAGGACGACCTTGAGAACACCACTGTAAGCCTGTCCCAACGAATATCCTTGCTTTATAGTTATATCCGGACCAGCCTGCAAACACTATCATTGACATCAGAACTAAAGCTAAGCTTATTAAAAATAGTTTTTTCATTTACCAACCTCCTTTTTATTCTTTTTCTGTTTTAAAAATGGCTACCCTTCACTTCAAGAAATCTCTTCGGCAGCATGTTTTTCAACGCTTAACTATTATTTAAGAATTGCTGTAATAAAAAAGTAGGAAAGGATAAGCCATCTTCTGTCAGCCCCTCGCCACTTAACGTGGGTCTCTGGTGGGCTGCTCTAACATTCGACTATGCGTTCGTTGCGAACTTGCACCAGTCGGGACTCGCCGTTTCACCGTATCCTTTCAGAATGCTCTGCTGGTTATCTCAGCTTTTTCGCAAAAGCCTTCGCAGCTTTCATTGCTCCGTAAGGCCGTGTCGTTTCTGAGCGGTTGCCTTGGGTTTCCCCAACTTGTTTTTAAGCGACCGTTATTGTGGTGGATGGACTTTCCTCACTCCAATGAGCGATAGTTAGATCCCTTCCCTACTTAGAATTATCCGTCTTTTTTGGCTTTAAAAACCTTTCTTTTTACGTCTTAT
>CAYSAF010000013.1:0-29032 GCA_964428965.1 Candidatus Woesearchaeota archaeon | reverse complement strand
AAAGCTTATGCATAACACCACCAGTCAAAGACTGGTAAGGAATTACGGAATTAAATACTTGTTATGCTTTATATAATTTATGCGTGCAACTGTCAGTGCTAAAATCAGAATTAATCCAACTAAAGAGATAGTTACAGCTATCAGAGCTTACACTAAGGCTCTGCAATTCTGTGTTGACTATGCTTGGAAACATAAAATTACTAAGAATTTCAAACTGCATTACGCTATCTACCACAATTTGAGAAAGAGATTTAATCTCCCTTCCCAGATAGCTGTCAGTTGTATGCGACAAGCTTGTGGAATGGTCAAGAAGGCTAAAACCAAGTCAATTATCAAGAGAACTTCTATAAGATATAACTTCCCAAGAAGTGCTAACCTCAAAGGAGACATTCTCGTTCTTAGATTGCTCAATTGTAGGCAAGAGTTCAGGCTTAACATTCCTGCTTGCTACAAAGAATATTTCAGTTGGGATGTTGCTGAAAGCCTTTTGAGATTGGATAAAAAAGGCAGATGTTTCTTTATCTTTACATTCTCTAAAGAGATTAATGCCTCTGAGATGAACAGTTGCACGCAAACTACTGTTCTTGGCATTGATCTCGGAGTAAACAATTTGGCTGTCACTTCTGACAACAGGTTTTACAATTCTGCCAAAGTCAAGCAAATCAAGAGGAAGTTCAGGTATTTGCGTTCTGTTCTCCAAGCTAAAGGCACTCGTTCCAGCAAGAGGCTTCTCAAGAAGCTGTCTGGAAGAGAAACTCGTTACATGGCTTGGGTTAACCATAACATAAGCAAGCAGATTGTTTCCAGCTTCAATGGAAACAAGATTGTGATGGAAGACCTCAAAGGGATAAGAAAGCAAAACAGAGGAAGGAGAATGAACTATTGGATTAGCAATTGGAGCTTTTACCAAGTGCAATTCTTCGTCCAATACAAAGCCGAAAGAAAAGGAATCGATGTTGTTAGAGTCAAGCCTAACTACACTTCCCAAATCTGCCATAGATGTGGTAAGATTGGTTCTCGTTCCTCTGGTTGTTTTTCTTGTTTGCATTGTGGTTTAACTTCCTACTCAGCAGACTTAAATGCTGCTCGAAATCTCGCAAGCGATAAACTTGCTTTGCGACAGGCGACTGTAACATCGCCATACAGCCGAAGTGATGAAGCCGAAGGCAACTCTCAGGTTGCAATCGAGGCGGAGCTTACGGCTAAAAGCCCCGTACTTTAGTGCGTGGGATTATGTTACTTTATTATCTTTCCGGTTTTAGAACTCCAAAATAACAAATCAAGTACGTCAACATCTATGTTAACTTTTTTGCTGTAATCCTTCATCTTCTGTTCAACTTCAAGGTACTCCTTTTTTGAAGAAGGCCTTTTTCTCTCATCGATAACTTTTAAATCACATAGGCAGTTTGTTATATGACCGTCGATTATGCAAAGATTTCTGTAACCAATATTACGGAGAAAATGAGAGGCTTCCTTCATGTTAAGACCGTCTATATTTTTGACAAGAAAATCACGAGCCTCAAAAGAATCTTCGGGAAGATTGGTTAACAAATCCATAAACTTACGAGCCTTAACTATGTAACAAGCCTTTTTGTTATGAAAGCGAACAAAACCCTTAAGCAGATTAGCAACCTCCTTCTCAGAACCGTAAATAAGTAAGTTCTTATTCTTTTTATTAATCACCTTTTCTGCCATCTCAGCCTTGGACTGCGGAGTTGAGAGACAAAAACAGAGCTCAAGAAACAAATCATCATTATCCAAATCCTTATTTTTTTCAAACTCTTCCAACTTGCTCTGAATCTCAAACTTCTTTTTTTGATACTCCTCACTAACGTTTAGCATATAGCGAATAGGCTGCAAAAGAATATAAAAAAGTTTGGTTTAAGCAATAAATTAATAAACTGAGATAATAAAAAAATTAACATGACAAGGATAGCAGTCATAGAAAAGACAAAATGCAACCCTGAAAAGTGCGACTGGTTGTGTGTTAGGCTGTGCCCTGTCAACAGGGAAGACAAGGACTGCATAATAAAAGACAAGAAAGCAGTCATAAAAGAAGAGCTCTGCACCGGCTGTGGAATATGCCAAAACAGATGCCCTTTCGGTGCGATATCGATAATAAACCTGCCAGAACAACTGGAAAAAGACCTCATACACAGGTACGGGCAGAACGGATTCTTACTGTACAGACTACCGATACCTAAGGATGGTGAGGTTGTAGGTTTGCTAGGAAGAAACGGGATAGGAAAGACAACAGCACTAAACATACTGGCAGGCATAATACAGCCAAACCTCGGAAAAGACAAAGCAGGCTACGAAGACATGATAAAGCTGTTCAGGGGAACAGAAATCCAAGCTTACTTCACAAAAATGAAAGAAGGAAAAATAAAAGTAGCATACAAACCACAAAAAGTAGACAACATACCAAGACAATACAAGGGAAAAGTGAAAGAGCTCCTAAAAAAAGTAGATGAGAAAAACAAGCTAAATGAAGTAGTAAAGGAATTGGAGATAGAAAAAATACTAGACAACGACATAAAAAACATCTCAGGAGGAGAGCTTCAAAGGGTGGCGATAGCAGCAACTGCACTAAAAAAAGCGAATGTTTATTATTTCGACGAACCAAGCTCCTACTTAGACATAAAACAGAGACTGAAAGTAGCAAGATTCATAAGAAAACTAGCAGAAGAAGGAGCAGCAGTAATGGTGGTAGAACACGATCTCATAGTATTGGACTACATAGCAGACAAGATACATTTATTCTACGGAAAAGAATCAGGCTTCGGTGTTGTTTCACAACCCATGGCAAGCAAGGCAGGAATAAACACCTACCTTGAAGGCTACCTAAAGTCAGAAAATGTAAGATTCAGGGACAAAAAAATAGAGTTTATGGCAAAGGCACCAACAAAAACCAGAACTGCAAAAGAACTCACAAAGTGGCCGAGCATATCAAAAAAACTTGACAAGTTCAGCTTAGAGGCAGAAGATGGAACCGTAAACGTAAGAGAGGTGACTGGAATAATAGGGCAGAATGCTACTGGAAAAACAACATTCGTAAAGATGCTAGCAGGAGTGCTACAGCCAGACAACGGAAAGGTAGAACTGAAACTGAAAATATCATACAAACCACAATACCTCAATATAGAAGAGGATAACATAGTATCAACAGTTCTGGCAAAAGCGATAAAGAATTACAGCCACATACTTGTAAGGCCACTAGAAATAGAACCACTACTTCTAAAAAAGCTGAGCGAGCTGTCAGGGGGGGAGCTGCAAAGGGTAGCAATAGCACTATGCCTCTCACAGGATGCGGACCTTTACCTGTTGGACGAGCCATCAGCGTACTTAGACGTAGAACAAAGATTACATGCATCAAAAGCCATAAATGAAGTCATGGAAGAGAAGGGAACTTCAGCACTAGTTGTAGATCACGACTTACTTTTCATAGACTACTTATCACAAAGGCTACTCGTGTTTGAAGGAGAACCATCAGTGAAGGGACATGTTGGAAAACCACTTAGTATGGAAGAGGGAATGAACAAACTACTAAAAGAACTGAACATAACGTTAAGAAGAGATGAAGAAACAAAAAGACCGAGAATAAACAAGGAAGGAAGCGTAAAAGACAGGGAGCAGAAAAAAAGCGGAAAGTTGTATTACAACTAATCGTGGAGAAATATTTCAAAAAAGTAAAGACGTAGCAATTATGACAGAAAAAATAAAAGGGATAATACAGCAGTACCGGGGTAGTTTAAGTGTAGATTACAAAAACTACAACGAATACCACAGGTTTATGGATTTCTCTGAAAAACTCATCAAGACTGACAATTTTGTTTATAGAAGGAGAGATATGGAAGACATGGTGAGATTCTTACAACTGAGAGAATTTGAAACATACTCGAGATATGCGATACTTGAAATGGTAATAAGAAGAAAAACGATGCAGGATATTAAAGAAATAGACAGAAGAAAAGGTTTGTGGCTATCGATAGACAACTCCTTAGAAAACCCTAAAGAAAGAAAAAGAGACGTTATAAATGTATATTCCGCACGCTATGGAAATGAAGAAGCAATCAAAGATCTTTCAACAATGTTTACCACATATGAAACAAAAGTTGAAACCGAATTTGAAAGAATAAAAAGAAAAATTGAAAAAACAAAAGACAAAGAAGAAAAACTATGGCTTTATGAAGTTGAAGAGAACCACAAAAATCTGGCATTGCCTGTACACAATTTTATTATACCCTCATTTATAGAGTATTTAAGAATAGTCAAAGAGAAGCGTAAACCAGCGGTAATGCTATAGTAGCATCACAATAAACATCAACAAATTCTGCATTCTCATTCATTTTACCCCAAGAGATACCTTCCCTCAACTCAGCACCAGAGCTGCCACCAGGCTCAGGCCTATCAGTAGTTATCTGAACACCGTAAGAAGCCCCCTTAGAAAACTGCATAGACTGCTGGATGAAATTCTTAGGAACACCACCACCGATGTAAACAACACCGTTCTTCTTAGAAGTCCAAGCGATATCAACAATTTCCTTCATATCGTCAAAAGCATCGATGCTTATCTTCTTGCCTTGAGCAATTCTACCCCAAACCATAAGACCAATACCAGAATCGGAGATAGCAGGACAGAATACAGGAATACTTTTCCTGTAGCAGACTTTCAAAATGGAATTATCACTAGGGGTTAGCTCACCGAGCTTCAACAAAAATTCCCTAATGTTTTTTGCTTTAGCCAACTCATCAAAATTCTTTACAAAAAAATCCTCCAACTTTTCATAAACCTCATTAGGCATGAAACTTTCGTAGATACGATCATAATGCTTCTTGTGAAGGTCAGCATCATTAACATCAGCATGACCCTGATAATGATGGAAACCCAAAGCCTCAACAAGATCGTGAGTCAACGTAGCACCCGTGGTGACAAAAACATCAACATAACCCTTGTCAAGCATATCTATGATTATGTTTTTCATACCGCCAGGAACCATCGCACCGGCAACCCCTAAAAACACTTTACAATCCTTATCATCAAACATCTTTTTCATAATCTCTGAGGCCTTACCAATTCTGCCAGCACCAAAAACACCTGAATAAGACATTTCCTTAACTAAATCAGAAACCTTCATACCCTGCTTCACATCCATCTGCTTGACAGGCTTCATAAAATAAGCCAAAAAGAAAAGTATTTATAAAGATTTGCACAGAAAAACATTTTATGACAGACTCATGGCTGATAAGATATGGAGAGATAGCATTAAAAGGACAAAACAGAAACTACTTTGAAAACCTACTAATAAGGAACATAAAAGACTGCCTCAAAAAAAACAAGATAAGATACAGAACAATAACAAAAGTCAGGGGCAGGATGATAGTTTTTTCTGAAGAAAACTGCGAAGTGCTAAAAAACGTTTTCGGAATAACATCGATAAGTCCGGCGACACAAACAGAACTGGACAGGATAGGAGAAACCTCACTAAAATATTACAAAGGAGGAAGTTTCAGGATAACAACACAGAGGATAACAAAAGAAACAAAAGAAGGCTCACAAGAAATTAATAAAAAGATAGGGAAGTACGTAGTGGAAAAAACAGGAGCAAAAGTAAAACTGAAAGGTGCTGACGTTGACATAGGAATAGAGCTGATAAAAGAGAAAGCTTACGTTTTCAACAAGAGAATAAAAGCAGTTGGCGGACTTCCACTGGGGTGTGAGGGAACAGCAGCAGTAATACTAGAAAATGAGGATTCGCTAAAGGCAGCATACCTCATGATGAAAAGGGGATGCAAAATAATATTCGTGGAAAAGAAAAAGATAAACTACGACCAATTAAAAAAATACTCATACGGGATGGAAATAAAAATCGCAAAAAAAATACCAGAAGACGCAAAGGTTGTGGTAACATCAGAAAACATAGGTAACATTAAGAAAAGAAGATACAAACAGGTAGTGATAAGACCACTAATATGAAAATATACGTAAGAACATTCGGATGCACACTGAACCAGGGAGACGGCGAAGTAATCAAAGGGCTGCTAAGCGAGAACGGGCACAAGCTAGTGGATTCGGAAAAAGAAGCAGAATGCGTAATAGTAAACTCCTGCGGCGTCAAAACAGTGACGCAAAACAAAATAATAAACTACGTCAACAAAACCTCAAAAAACAAGAAAGTAATAATCGGCGGATGCCTTCCAAGCATGATAGATGTGAGGAAATACATGCCAAAAGCAGCAGGAAGTTTTGACACAAACACCATAACAAGAATAAACGAGCTGATAAAAAAACCAACGAGAATGGAGAGCAAAGAAAAAGAATCCAGAATAAACAAAACAAGGATAAGAACGAGAAAAGATATAGCAATAATACCCATAGCACAGGGATGCATGGGAAAGCCATGCACGTACTGCTCAGTAAAACTAGCGAGGGGAGAACTAAAGTCGTATGGAAAAAGAGAAATAGCAAAAGAAGTGGAAAAAGCAGTCAAGGAAGGATGCAAGATAATAAAGCTGACAGCACAAGACACAGGATGCTGGGGCCTAGACATAAATGAAAAACTACCAAACCTGCTAAAGGAAGTTCTGAAAATAAAAGGGGAATACAAGATAAGACTGGGGATGATGAACCCAAACTACGCATTAGATTACTTAGATGAATTAATAAGCATTTACAAAAATCCCAAGATTATAAAATTCATGCACATACCAGTACAGTCAGGTTCTAACAAAATAATAAGGGAGATGAAAAGAGAATACAAAGTGGAGGACTTCAAAAAAGTGGTTAACAGATTCAGAAAAGAAATAAAAAACATGAACATAGCCACGGACGTAATAGTTGGTTATCCGAGTGAAAAAGAGGAAGATTTTAAAAAAACTGTACAACTGATAAAAGAGGTAAAGCCAGAAGTTCTGAACATATCAAAGTTTGCACCAAGACCAGGAACAGAAGCAAAAAAATTGAAGCAACTGAGAACAGAGGAAATAAAACATAGATCCAAATACTTAACAGAAGAATACAAAAAAATACAAAAAGCCTAGACGAACTTGTCGACAAGTTTGTCCGCAGCCTCAAAGTTCGCCCAGTTCTGGTCAAACATCGAGTTCAAAGCAGATGCGAAGTAGGGTGTGTTAATCCAGATTCCAACATCATAGGTTGGATGCACCTCGTCATCGTGCATTATCATGAACATCAGCTCCTTATCATCAACAATCACAAACCTAGCGTTAAGCTTCTCAAGATGCTTAATCTCAGCAATCTTACCAAGACTCTTTATAACCTTGGCAGACTCCTTGTTGATAGGAGCAGCTATCCTAATCTTCACCCCTTTCTTAGCAACCCTCTCAATCTCTGGTCTGAACGCATCAATCTTCCTCAGAAGACCCTTACTCGTCGTGACTATCGTTACGTTCTTCTTAGCGTTCTTAATCATCATCTCAAGATGGGTGTAGATGTTATGCCTACCACGAATAGCACCAGAAAGATCAGAAGGCTCTATAAACTCGATGCCCTGCTTGTGCAAAAGCTCAAGCTCCTTCAAAACATCAGTGCCACGCAAATCTTCAAGTTTCTTCACATTCTCCTTAGCTTGCTCAGACACAAGCTTCTTCACCCTTTCAATAACCTCGGCAGGCTCGACAGCTACGTACTTAATCGGCTTACCCAACTTCATAACAACAAAGCCTTTCTTCTCCAAACTCTCCAACACGTCATAAGCTCTTGACCTCGGGACATTACCGATGTCAGAAAGTTCACCAGCAGTAGAAACACCACGGGAAAGAAGAGCTGTCCAAATCCTCACTTCATAAAGGTTAAGGTTGAAAAAACGTCGAAGCTTATTTAAAAACTCGTCTTTAACAATCATTTAACACACCCTCCTAGGCTATCACCTACTTTTTATCACTCCCAAATACATAAAGGAGTTATTCACTACAATTAAATATAAACTATACCCGAATAATAAAATGTTACTCCTATATAAAGTTTTTTGTTATGCACACTAATTATTATCAAATAGTAATGAAACGATTATTGTTTAGTTTTCCGCAACTTCCTCTGCGACTTAAATACCCTCTTGATATCGTCTAGTGTGTTGGCATCAGAGGATTTTCTTTCCATATGCCTAAGCCTCAAAAGCCTTGGAAAGCGCAAAGCAAAGCCAGATTCGTAAGTAGGGCTGTGCTGGACTTCTTCATAAGCGACCTCAACAACAACCTCAGGTTTTATGACCACTTCCCTACCTTTTTCACCAACAATCAACGGTTTTAACAACTTTGTAAGCTCAGCAAAAGTTACTCCCTCTCCCTTCTTCTCCTTAATACCGGTGCCCATCATACCACACTCAACAAACTTATTACCGTCCTTACAAGCAAGCTTAAAAGAAGAAAAAACGTTGGACCTTTTACCCTCACCGTAAGTAGCACCAACGATAACCAAGTCAAGCGGCTCAAGGGTGGGCTTGATCTTAACCCAACCGCCAACCTTCCTGCCTGGAGTGTACTCCTTCTCTAAATTCTTCAGTATCAAACCCTCGAAACCCTTGTTAAGAGACTCCTGATAAAACTTCTTCACCTCCCCCTCTTTATCTGTAACCAACTTCTTAGTAAGAATAATCTTCTTAGGAATCTGGTGAACGATCCTCTCAAGGAGCCTCCTCCTCTCCTCCTGACTTTTACCAATCAAACTCTTATTGTCGTAATAAATAACATCAAAAACATTAATCTCAACAGGAACCTCCTTAGAAACCTTGTCTATGTCATACTTACGCTTAATGCGCTGAGAGATGCTCTGGAAAGGAAGGTACCTACCGGTCTTAGGATCATAGCCAACAACTTCAGAATCGAGAATGAACGATTTGCCTTTAACGTTATTCTTCACGTAGGGAACCAACTCCTTGAATTGAGGAGTAACGTTCTCTAACCTCCTTGTGTAGAGCCAAATCCTATCTTGGTCCTTATGAATTTGAACACGAAACCCATCGATCTTAAATTCAGCCTGCAGAGGCCTACCAACAGACTCAAAGCCCTCAGCTATGTCAGCAACCTTGATGGCAAGCATAGAATTAATTGGATAGCCAACCTTCAACCCAATCCTAGACAAACCCCTTGTGCCATGCTCCTTCAAGAAAGAAGCAACCATACCGAAGTCGTTAGAAACATCATAAACCTTTTGGATTTCCTCAATGAATTTGTTAAAAACCTCCCTGGCCAATTTCTCATCAGAAGGAATTACCAAATCATACTTGTCAAGATCCTTCAAATTATCAAGAGAGCTAACCCTCAAAGCGTTCCTGAAATGCTTATCAACCTCATCCTTAAACTTAACATCCAACTCCCTATGGCAACCCAAACATTTCTTATCAGGAGGAACAACTGCCTTGCAACTTGAGCATTCATAAAAAACTCCCAAAACCTTCGGAAAGAAAGCCCATGCAATCGCATCCCTTAAAACACCTTCAGCAATACCGATACGAAGCTCGCCAAGCACAGTCTTAACAACATACTTAGCTTCAGAAGGCTTAGCATTCGTAACTAACTCAGCAACAAGCTGAACCTTGCGATTAACTGTTCCCGCACCGACAAGCTCAGCAAGCTTCTGCAGGTTCTCAAAAACCTTGTCAATAGTCAGATCCTTCCTGAAAAGAGTCCTCTGCTTAGTACCGGCCATCAACTCCTCAGCAACCAACCCGAGGTCACCCAACCTCTTCCAAGCCTTAACAACGCTATCAGTAGAGTGACCTGTAGAGGTAGCAATAACCTTAACAAGAAGCTGAGAACTCATACCAAGAACCCTCTCATCCCAGGGAGGAAAAACAGTACCCTGAAGCAAGTAAACAATCTTCTGAATATCAGAGGGAGGAGCAGACCTCAACAATTCAGAAATTATGAAAGTTTTCTCCAACCGCTTTGCAGTTCTTTCAAGCTTATCATAAACCTCAACGAAATTCTTGTATAACATATAGAAAGGTATAAATATTACCTTTCTTTTAAAATTTTTGGTATGAATGTCGAGGACGCAATAAAAGAAAGAAGAAGCGTCAGGAGCTATTCTGACAAGGATGTCAAGCAGGACGAGCTTATTAAAGTGCTGAACGCTGGAAGATTCGCACCGTCATCCGGCAACATACAAAACTGGGTTTTCATAGTGGTTAGAGACGAGGCAAAGAAGGGGGAGATAGCAAGGGCTTGTTTAAACCAGATATGGATGGTACAAGCGCCAGTGCACATAATAATATGCAACGACCTCGTTGCAGCCAACAGAGCTTACGGAGACAGGGGAGAGAAATTTTACAGCGTACAGAACTGCGCTGTAGCAGCACAAAATATGATGCTCGAAGCGGAAGAACTGGGACTGGCAACCTGCTGGGTAGGCTCATTCGATAACGAAGGGATAAAAAGGATTTTGGACATACCTTCAGGGGTTAACCCTGAAATAATAATAACACTTGGACATGCATTAGGAAAAACAAGAAGCCATGCATCAAGACACGATTTAAGTTACTTGGTATTCTTCGAAAGCTGGGGCAACAGGAAACTGCCGAAAGAGTTTATGCTGGAAAAAGCAGAAAAAGAAACCAGGGAAATAACAGAGAAAATAAAGGAAGAAGTCAAGAAAAAAGGAATCATGGAAAAAATAAAGAAAGCAGTGAAAAGACATGACTAAGAAATTCACGGTAACACCATGGGAAGTTGAAGGAGAAATCGATTACGAGAAGCTAATAAAAGAATTCGGAACAGAACACATAAACGAAAGACTTCTAAACAGAATAGAAAAACACACAAAAGAATTGCATTACATGCTGAAGAGAAAGATATTCTTCTCACACAGAGACATGAACTGGATCCTTGATGAATATGAGAAGGGAAACAAATTCTTTCTTTATACGGGAAGAGGACCATCAGGACACACACACATAGGACACCTAGTACCGTGGATATTTACAAAATGGCTGCAAGACAAATTCGATGTCGAACTTTACTTCCAGATGACAGATGATGAGAAATTCATGTACCACCCAAAGATGAGCGTTGAAGAAGCGAATAAATTTGCATACGAAAACGCGCTGGATGTAATAGCCCTTGGCTTTGACCAGAAAAAGACATTCATTTTTTCAGACATAGATTATGCCAAGACTTTGTATAGGCAAGCAATAAAGGTGGCAAAGAAACTCAACTTCTCAACAGTAAAATCAGTCTTTGGCTTTACAAACGACACAAACGTCGGGATGATATTCTTCACAAGCATGCAATCAGTACCGGCATTTTTGCCATCAGTAATAAAGGGAAAAAACATACCTTGCCTAATCCCTTATGCAATAGACCAAGACCCACACTTCAGAATAACGAGGGATATAGCACCAAAACTTGGCTACTATAAACCCGCAGCCATACACTGCAGATTCTTACCACCATTAACAGGACCCCACGGTAAGATGTCAGCATCAGCAGCAGAAACCGCTGTTTACACTACAGACACACCAGAACAAGTAAAACACAAAATAATCAAGTATGCCTTCTCAGGAGGCCAGACAAGCATAAAAGAGCATAGAGAGAAAGGAGGGAACCCTGAAGTGGATGTTTCTTACCAATGGCTAACATTCCTCGAAGAGAATGACAAAAAACTTGAAAACATTTACCATGCTTACAAGAACGGGGACATGCTGACAGGAGAACTAAAGCAGATATTAATTGACAAGCTGACAGCATTCTTGAAAGAACATCAAAGAAAAAAGGAACAGGCAAAAAAAGTTTTAGATAAATACATACTAAAAGACTAACCACAACATTTAAATTATAAACCACTTCTGCAAAAACAATGGCAACACACATTGAAGAGCTAAGAGACCTAGCAATAAGAGTAGATAAGATACTCAAGGAAGAACTCAAAAAATCAAAAATAAAACATGACATGGCAGAAGCGAGAATCTATGACGTAAAAAGCGTAGGAGTACAAGGTGACGAAAGGACATACACCTACCCTGCAGAAATAACATTAATGCTGGATGGCAAAGTGGTATGGAAAGAAAAACTCACAGAGAAACTCAGCTACAGGATAACAAATGAGATAAAGGAAATAAACAGAGTGCTCTACGTTTTTGCCAGCAAAAAAAGAGAAATAATGAGCTGGTAACTTAGCGTCAGGTTATAGACTAAAAAAATTATAATTCTTTTGTAAGGGACTGGAAGCTTTTTGCTCTTATTGCTTGTCCTTGAGCTATTGCTATTCTTGCTCTAGCTTCTTCCACCTCAGCATTTTCTTTTTCCAAATCAGATTTTCTTATACCTTTTACGAATATTGTTATCTTTTGTGAATCACTTTGTGATTTAGAACCTTCAATTCCCCCACCAAAATTAAGTATTCTAACACCCCCACCAGCTTTAGTTTCTCCTATTGCAACAGCATTTAATTCCATTTTAGCAAAGCATTCATTTTCCTTACATAGGATTAATCCTCTTTCATTTAAGCCTTCTTCTAATTGTTTAAAAAGAATACTTACAAAATCCTTTACAGGACTTCCAATATCTGTTGGTTCTGCCATTTCAACCCCCTCCTATTTAATTCTTTTTTTGGCATACCACCCTAATATAGTGCTTGTCCTTGACCTTCCATACCATGCACAACCTTGTAGATGTGGTTTTTACCAACGAAATATTTTACTACATAATAAGGATGTGGCCTTGGTCTTTCCCACTTCTTATATGCTTCCCAAACCCATCTTGGTGGTTTACTTATAGGTATCCAAAAGTTTAAGCTTCTCTTAATTTCCTTCCATAATCCCATTTTAATCCTTTTCTATGATGAATTAGATTAATCCTTTTTGCCTTAACCAAATAAGTATAAAGACTATTATTATGATTATTATAATTATGGTTAATACATCGGTTTTACCTTTTTTGTTTTTTATTGATTTCATCTTTAATCTGTTTTAATTCCTCCCTTATTTTTTTTAATTCGTTCTGAGTGTTAATTTGAGCTTTTAATATTTTGATTTCATCTTCATGGTCACTTAAATTCATTTGTATTGCTAAAAAAAGTGTAGCAATTCCTATGGTTAAGGTGGTTGTGTCTTTAGTTATACCTCCATAAACTGTACCAGCAAAACCGATGATACCTAATAATATGTCCCTTGCGTCCATAACTATTGGGGTAATTGTGAATTTATTAATTTTTGCTTCTCTTACACGTGACGTTTACCTAACAGCCCAAGAAATAACAACATTTAAAAACCATCAAATTCTAAAAAGTATAGTAAAAATGACAAGAGTTGATTGTCTTCATTAACGCGAACACGATTTCTATAGTTAATTTTATAAAAGATAAAAAACAAGGAGGTATTATGGCGGATGTGGTGCAGCCTGGTTTAGCATGCAAGCCTGTGGTGTCACAGAACACAGACAGCTTGAGATCGCGTGTTCGAATCACGCCATCCGCCCTCAAAACTTAAAATGACAGCGGAAAGAGCAAAAGGGACAAGGGACTTCCTACCAGAAGAGGACATAATAAGAGAAGAGATAGTAGGGGTTCTGAAAAAAACATTTGAGAACTACGGGTTTTCACCAATAGAAACACCAATAATAGAGAAATACGAGACGTTAGCATCAAAATACTCAGGTGGAAGCGAGATTCTAAAAGAAACTTTCAAGCTAAAAGACCAGGGAGGAAGGGAGCTTGGATTGAGATATGACCTGACAGTGCCGTTAGCAAGAGTTATGGTCATGAATCCACAGCTAAAAATGCCTTTCAAAGGATACCAGATAGGAGAAGTGTTCAGAGACGGACCAATAAAGTTAGGAAGGTACCGACAGTTCACACAATGCGATGCAGACATAATAGGGAATAAAAGCATGCTGGCAGATGCGGAATGCATAAAACTAATCCAAGAGGTTTTTGAAAGACTAAAAATAAAAATCACAATAGAGGTCAACAACAGAAAAATACTAAACTCCTTACTAGAATACCTAAAAATACCCAATGAAAAAAGAGAAGCTGTCATAATAACGATAGACAAAATAAAAAAGGTAGGGATAAGCGAAGTAAAAAATGAACTTAACAACATAGGCATAAGCGAAGAAAAGACAAAAGAGCTTACGAAGATGTTCGCAACAAAAGGGAGCAACAAAAGCAAGATAGCAGCAATAAAAAAACTGGTGGACGGCGAGGGAATAATGGAAATTGAACAGGTTTTCAACAACATAAACGACAACAATGTTGAATTCAACGTTGCGCTAGCAAGAGGGCTAAGCTACTACACAGGAACCGTCTTCGAGGTCTTTGCAAAAAACAAAGAGGTTAACGTGGCAATAGCTGGCGGCGGAAGATACGACAAGATGATAGGCTACTTCTTAGAAGGAAAAAGAGAAGTGCCAGCAGTAGGAATAAGCTTTGGCATTGACCCAATAATAGACATACTAAAAGGGAAACAAAAAAAGAAAACAGTAACAAAAGTCTATGTCATACCGATAAACACAACAAAAAAGGCAATGGAGACATTAGACGAGCTAAGAAAAGAAGGGATAAATGCGGACATCGACATGATGGAAAAAGGGGTAAGCAAGAACCTGGATTATGCCAACACATTAAACATACCATACGTAATATTCATAGGAGAAAAAGAACTCAAAAAGAAAAAAATAAAGATAAGGGACATGAAAACAGGAAAAGAAAAACTACTAACCATAAAAGATACAATAAAAATCCTAAAATAATCACTTATACATAATCCTAGAGAAGAAATTAACAGCATCCAACCTGTACATCAAATAAACAACAGAAACTGCAAATATAAGGAAAACTATTATGAGAACAAGCTTAGCATAAAAATTACGCTTCTCCCACAAAATCTGATGCCTAATAGCCTGAAGGCTTCTCATCTGCAACTTCTCACTGAAAGAAATCCTGTACCTGGTACCATCCTCTTCTTTCCACACCATTGGCTTTTTCAAAGCAGGCATGAAAAACAAAAACAGGAAAGGCATATATAAATTTTGTGAAACTGTATTATTCATATTTTAAAAGAATTATTCATCAGAGAAATCATCAAAAGTCACTTTCAAATCCTCATCCTTCTTGATAATACCGCGATGCTTCAAGTACTCCTTAGTCAGTATCCAGAAGATAAGGCCCAGGCTCTTCTTACCCTTGTTGTTGCAAGGAACTACCAAATCGATGTTGTTAGAAGTGTTATTTGTGTGACAGAGAGCAATCACAGGAATGCCCATCCTAACAGCATCGCTAATGACATTCTTGTCAGGCCAAGGGTCTGTTACGAGAATAAGCTTAACCTCGGTGAAGTTCTCAAGAGCGGGATTTGTCAAAATACCAGGGGGGTATCTGCCAGCAAAAGCCCTTATACCGGTAAGCTTGGAAAACAATTTTACTGCCTTCCAACCATTTTCACGCCTGCAAACCACAAGAATATCCTTAGGATCGTACTGTGCAAGAAAGTTGGCAGCAACATCAATCCTTCTGTCAATTTTCTGAACGTTCATAACAGCCAAACCGTCAGGCCTGATCCTGTAGATGAACGGCTCCATATACTTAGTCCTAAACTTAGTGCCTATGTGCAAACCAACCTTAAGATATGTATCAAGAGGCACTAAAAACTGCGGTTGTTTCGTCATGAAAGAGATTGAGAAAAGAGGGTTTATAAAATTATCTTTTACGTCAAGAAGTACTAACTAAATGTTATATTCCACAGAAAGTTCCAAATCACAGAATTTTGGGGAACTGATCATGTACTCCTCCAAACTTTTTGTCATCTTCCTATGCTCCCTCTCCTTACCCAGAACGAATAATGTATCTTCACAGGTTGTAGCAACCCCGGGAACATAAACTCCATTCCTTATCACCCAAAGATCGACATCGGGGTTGCCTGACCACTCTTTCAAACATTTATAACCGAAGAGGTCAATCACCCTATCACCATTCGACTCGTCACCCCAAACAGTTCCGAGAAGAAAAGAATACCAACCTTCAAATCTTTTTTTGTGTTTATCCAAAACATCAACGATATAATTTTCCGAGCAATCTTTATTACCAAACACCTTTTCAAAACCTGCAGTGTGCACATAAAACCTTCCAGGCGGTGTACTTGCTAAAAATGTAAATACTTGTACGAATCCCATTTTAGGATAATGGGCATAACGAAGTTACTTATAAGATTTGCTATCACCCCAATTTCAGAATTCCTATTTTATTATTTTCTCCAACTCTTTAGGGCTGCTGATAGAAAAGTCAGCAAATTCTTCTTCCCTGCCAGTAGGATGGCCCCACTTAACAAATATGGATTTTGCTTTCAGCTTTTTTGCAGGTTTCAAATCATCCAACTTGTCCCCAATTATGTATTCCAGCGTTCCATGCTTTGCCAACTCATTATTCAACTGTTGGTTATCATCCCTGCTTAGAACAGGGTCTTGGCCGTAAATATAATCAAATTTTATAGGACATTTTGTAATGGTAAGCATTCCAGTAATGATATCCTTCCTTATACCAGAAACGATAGCAAGCTTATAATCCCTCTGCTGGATGATTCTTAAAGAATCAAGAATTCCATCGACATAAACACCATTCCCGTATTTAGAAGCAACAAGATACATACCATTCCTAAACAAATCAGTCATGATCATAGTCTTAACATCCTTTCCAGACAACTCAATCTCCTTGCCATAATTCTGGACAAAACTAATCTTCATATTATCAGAAATACCATATTTCTTTTCAATGTACTCTTTGATAATATCGTAATGCTCCTTTGTTCCAAGCATTTTTTTATGCTTGACTTCTGAAGGTTTAGGAATGCCAAGTATTTCATACCTTTTCAGATTAGCATGCTCGCCAACGAAAGGCTTGATCAAGGTACCTGAAAAATCAACAACCACAATCTTGTTCTTATTTACCATGTGGTAAAAAGGGTGTTTCAATTTAATAAAGCTTTCTAAATACTACATGAAAAAACTTAAATACAAAAAAATTCTCCAATTACTTGATGAAGAGCTTAGTGTTTGACACAAGCACGATAATAAGCGTAGCAACAAACAATCTATTGTGGGTTCTACCTCAACTAAAAAAGAGGTTCAAGGGAGAGTTCTTCATATCATCATCAGTAAAGGGAGAGGTAATAGATGCGCCGCTAAAGAGCAAGAAATACAAGCTTGAGGCGATGCAGATACTCTCGCTGATGGGAGAAGGGACAATAAAAGTTTACAGAAACAGCAAAAAAAGAGTTCAGGAGATAAGCGAGCTGGCAAACAAGATATTCAGAAGCAAAGATACCTGGATTAGGATAATGCATGAAGCTGAGATAGAATCACTTGCAATAGCCATAGAGATAAATGCTGACGCCTACGTAATTGATGAAAGAAACACGAGAATGCTAATAGAGAACCCGGAGGGTTTAGGGCAACTGCTCCAGCAGAAGCTGCACACAAAAATAGACATGAACCAAGAAAGCCTAAAAAGGTTCAAGGAATATGTAAAGGGGGTGAATATAATAAGGTCGGTAGAACTGATGACAGTGGCATATGAACTGGGCATAATGGATAAATATCTCAAAGAGAGGGAGAGGAAGATAGCTAACATAGACCTAAGAAGAAGCCTAATTGACGGAATGTTGTGGGGGCTAAAACTGAATGGTTGTTCTATAACAAAAAAAGAGATAAACGACATAATAAGCCTGGAAACTCAGTAAGGTTTATATAACCCAGAAGGGCTGATTTTTAGACGAGGGGACGTAGTACAACCTGGCTAGTACTGCCGGCTCCAGAACATCGAGGGCTGAGCGAAAAGCTGTGAAGAAGAAACCGGCGGATTGGGGTTCAAATCCCCACGTCCCCAGTGATAGACAATCATATTTAATAAGCTTTAAACTATTTTATCTGTTTTAAAGTTTTTTACTTACCCATCTTCTTCAGCAGTACCCTACATCACTCTCAAAATAGTGTAATCATCGCTTCTTTGATTTTCTTCCTAAACTTAGTGCACCTTTAACTATATGAGGTGAGAACCTTGTTAAACCATAAACAAAAGCTGCTGCCGTTGCTGTTTCGTAAGGTCTTTCAACAATGTTTTTGGCTGAACTACCGAGTATTTCAGCTAAATCACCAAGCCTTTGAAACGTAAATGTCCTAACCCCCTCATTCAAAACAAATGCCTTACCACAATAATACACTTGTTCAGGTACACGATAAACAGCTAAGAGATTATCTAAGTAACCCTCACCCTTACCTGCTGTACTTGCCAAAGCAGTCAAAGGAGCTATAAAACCAGCAACTTCTTTTATAGCACCATATGCTATTTTTCTAGGTATTCCCATCTTAATTCCCTCCTTGTCTTAACAAACCTTCCAGATCAGATTTTATTTTCTTAATGTCCCCTTCTGTTCTTTTATTTTTTATATTGTCTAAAACTCCCTCATTAACCAGTAATTGGTATGCCATTGAAGCATCCAAAATACATCTTCCCAGATCATGTAAATTTCCATTAAGACTAGAAAATAGATTTGAGATTGCAGACAAACTATAGTATAACCCACCTGCTGTCTCTAATGTCCTAACATAGGGATTGTCAACCCTATCGTATACTCTTTTAGCAATATCAATTCCACCAAAAACTATTGCGCCTAATGGATTAAATAGATGCCCAATTTTTGGAATGTAGTTTCCTGCAAAATTGGTCCCATATATTACCAATGATTGTTTGTCCCTGTTTTTCATATTTTTATTTGATAATTAAACTGTATATAAACCTTTCGATTAGTAACTACTGTGTAGTAATTATTAAAATTGGGTAGCGGTTTTTTGTACCACTATTAAGTTATGAAATGATAGAAAGGTTTAAATATAGGTTATTATTGCATGGTGGTTACAAATATAGGGGGTTTTGAAAAATGTCAGTCAAAGATAGCAGATCACAGCTATACCAAAAAATAAAAGAGGTCTATCACGAAGCCAAATTCAAAAACAAGAATGATGAAAATGCATTCTTAGGACTAGCAAGAACCTACCTAGGACTTGGTTCTAATGGAAGACCAGACCAAAACCTGGTAAAGATGCAAAAAAGAAAAGAGGCAGGAGACAGATATCTCGCAGACGTAGTAAGAGAAGACCAAAACGTGTCTGACGAAGCAAAAGTAAAAATCTACAAACTAAATGAAACCTTCAACATATACAACAAACAAAGAGAGAGGGTAAGACAGAAAAGGGTTGCAAAAACAATAAACGGGCAGGTAGAAGAATTGAAGGATACATACCATCCAAAAATAACAGAAAAACTGAAACCGTTGGCACAAGCATACCTGGGAAGAAAAGACGATGGAACAAAACTGAGCAAGGAAGAAAGCAACGGCGATGGTATTATACGATACATAGGCAACACTTTGAAAAAACCATTTGGCAAGGCAGCAACACTAGGAATTGGTTTAATAGCAGCAGGAAGTATATTTGCGGGTTCGTTATACTTAAGTGGGTGTGGGAAAAAACCAGCTTATGAAGGAAAGATCGAAGACATTCTAAAACAAGATAAAAGAAAAGCATGCATCCAGTGGGAAAAATCCATAAGGGAAAAGGGCATACTGCAATACGAACTCAAGGAGGATGGAACATTCAAAGCAAAAATCAACAAGGAACTAGCTGACATGATGAGAAAAAACCCCAATGTTGTTGCAAGGGTGATACTTGACAACAAGCTCTATGAAACAAACAAGGTAGGACCAAAGGGAGAGATAGAACTGAAGATAGGAACCTACAAACCAGGAATGCAATTCGGAATATTCAAGAAGGTAAAAGGAGCAAAAATAGCAGAACCCTCATGCGGAGACTACCAAGCATCAATAAGGGAGGATGTTAAAAAGGTTAAACCAGTAATAAAGCCAGAAGTAGCAATACCAAAACCAGAAGTGTCAGTAAAACCAGAAACAAAAGAAGAGGCAAAACCAGTTATCAAACCTGAATTACCTATAATAAAACCGGAAATCAAAGTAAAGCCAGAAGAAAAAAAGGTAGTAGAACCAGAAAAGAGGGTTGAAGCACCGCCAGAAAAGAAAATTGAAGTAAGAGAAGAAATCAAAAGACCTACAGAAATACAAACAAGCCTAAACAAAACCACGATGCTCTACAGAGAAATGTGGGGACTATATGGCAGATATGATTATGTAACATCAGTCAAAAAAGAAGAAGTAAAAAACATATACAGCGAACTTGTAAAATCATTCAAAGAAAGAGCTCCCGAATACATGTTCTTAGACAGAACACCAAGAAGCAGCAGCAGAGGAGCGGTACCAAAACTTGTAGCAGAGTTCTCAAGCTATGAAAAAGAAAAAAGGCTGGAACGCATGCTTGAAGAAGAAGACATGAACACATTGAAAAACGTAACCATACTCAACTTCGAACCCAACAGGGGAGCAAACAAGGGATACGATTATTTGGTCATACTTAATGGAACGCCTGAGGAAAAGGCTGCACAAGCAACAAATAGAATAACGGAAGAACTAAGACATATGCAGGAAAAAGGACACTTCAACACATACTTTTGGGAGAGGGATGTGAAGAGAAACAACCCGACTGCAAAAGCACCCATACAAGGACACATCTTCATAAAAAACAAAGGATTCAACAAGGTTCTCGGAGCTGTATTCACACCGGAAAACACAGATGTGGAATTGGAAGAAAGTGACAACGATAACATACAGATAGGTATGCCATGGCCGAAACATTTAGACGGAGATGGTCGAGCTGGTGCAGCTGAAAAAGCTGGAAAGGGTAAGGGCAGCATATCAGGCGGTCCGATGTAAAGGAGAATAGAGAAAAATGAAAACAAATAAGCTACTTTTCATATCGATATTTATTATTTTTTTAAGCACAACAGTAATGGCTTACGGAGTAAATATCGACTGGACATTCGATAAGCCAAACTATGACGTTGAACTGTACAGGTGTACAAACAATATATGCAGCAACTTTGTCAATCAGCTGCTAAGCACAGTAGAATCTAGTAACACTTACCACATGTCATATTCGACAACAGGCACACAGTACCATGCAGCATTCTTCTATGAGCAATGCTACAGGCCAAACGGCTACACAATAACCACTTTCAGTGAGTTCTCAACCACACTCACAGACCAATTCGTAAAAAAGAATCTGTGTAGGTCAGAGATAAACCCGTTAACAGTTTCAGTAACACAATCTGGAAGTGATTCGATTGTTACCATAACTACAGATATTAAAAGCGCATTCACGGTAAGCGATGATGCCCCAAGAAGTCCAAAGTTCTACCCGGAATCACACAGGCGCTTCTTCACATCTGAAATAAATGTCAAGTTGCTCCTGGACGATAACCTAGTTTCAGAACAAACAATACCAATATACCAGGATGAAAAACAAACAGTTTCCTTCAACTTCAACAAGGCAACACTCTCACCTGGAAAGCATACAGCAAAAATATTAACAGATCCCATCGATTGCATATGCAACCAGAACAACAAGATATTGAGATACAGAACAGTGGAAATACAAGTGGAAGAGCCACAAAACACGCCGCCAGTAATACAAGGCGTTCCAGACAAAACAATACCTGAAGACTCTGGTTATCACGACGAACTTGTTGACCTGTGGCAGTACACACACGACAATGAAACTCCCAACAGCGGACTAACATTCACAGTAGTTTCACAAACAAACAAAGAAGTTGTAGACTGCATCATAGATTACAATATGTATGTAGACTGCGCAACGCTACATAACATGAATGGCTGCTCAGATGTGAGAGTAAGAGTGGCAGACCCGCAAGGCTTGTACGATGATGATACTTTCAGTGTATGCGTACAACCAGTAAACGACGCTCCTGAAGTTGGCGACATTCCAAACCAAACAGTAGACTCTTGTCATGAATTCGAACAATTTGACCTTGATAGTTATGTCAAAGACGTGGACAATTCCGACAGCGAGATAACTTGGACTTATTCGGGAAACACCTACTTAAGTATGAGTATAAACCCAACAACCCATGTCGTAACTGTAACATACCCCCAAAGTTTTAGGGGAAGCGAAACAATAAAATTCATAGCAACAGACCCGGAAGGTTTAAGCGATTATGATTATGTTAAATTCACGGTAACTGAATGCTTACAAAACACACCACCAACCATAGAAGTGCCAGACCAAACATACGATGAAGATTCAGGCATACACATCATAGACCTACACAATTATGCTTCTGACAACGAAAGCCCAGACAACCAGCTGAATTTCACATTGATAAGCCAGACAAACACCGCAGTAGTAAATTGCGTATTAAGCACAAACAGATACCTGCAATGCACAACACAACAAAACATGTACGGTTATTCAGACATAACCGTAAGAGTAACTGACCCTCAAGGGCTTTCTGACGAGGACACATTCAGGATAACAGTACAACCAGTCAACGATGCACCAGAAGTTGGAGAAATACCAAATCAAAGTATAGATTCATGCCACCAATTCACAAATTTTGACTTGGACAAGTATGTAGAGGACCCAGATGACACAGACCAAGAAATAACATGGCATGTTTCTGGAAATACTCAGCTAACCGTAGCAATAAATTCTAATCATGCGGTCACGATAGGTTACCCGGCAGGATTCATAGGAAGCGAAACGATAAGATTCACGGCAAAAGATCCTCATGGAGCACAAGATTATGATGACGTGACATTTACGGTAACAGAATGCCCAACACAAAACACACCGCCAAAAATAGGCAACATACCAGATAAATGGCTGAAAAAGAACTCAGGACTAAACAAAAAACTGGTAAACTTATGGGCATACACCAATGATGGTGAAACACCAGATAATGAGTTAACATTCACAATACTAACCCAAACAAACCCAGAAATAGTAAGCTGCACGATACAGGACAACAGATATGTGGAGTGCACAGTAAAACCAAACAAGCTTGGTTACTCTGATGTTACAGTAAGGGTGACAGACCCTGAAGGATTACATGATGAGGATAAGTTCAGGGTCAACGTAATAGAAGGCAAGGTAGAAGAAGAACCTGAAGTAGAGCCAAGCATACAAATAATGAAAGTGGTTTATGATGATAAGGTAAAACAAGGGGGTTACTTGCACATAGACATTTATGCGCAGGGAAATAAGGTAAAGAACACAAGAGCCACCATAACCATACAGGAACTTGACATAAATGAGGAATTCAACAGGCTAAATGCCATAGATGTAGAGATTCCGGAAAAGGCAGATATCGGACTTTATACCATGCAGATAACAGTGAAATCCAACAAAAACGAGGAAGACAAGGTTTACAGGCAATTTTTAGTGGAATCTAAAGACGACCTCACTAAGATGAGTGAGACAGACAATGGAAAAACAGCAAAGATAACTGGGGCTACCAGTATTGAACAGGAAAACAATAATGACGAAGCAACACTAACAATTATAGCAATAGCCGTGACAGTAATACTGGTAATAATAGTGGGCGTGATAGCGGCTTTAACTACCAAAAAATTAGTATAGTATTTACTACCGAAAAGTTTATATAGAGGTTATAACCACCGAATAATAACAGTTTCATAAAAGACTATAAGGAGGGTAAGATGATGATAGAAAACCTTAAGAAGATGAGTGCTATCCTAGTATTAGTACTAGGGGTATTAGTTCTAAGCACAACCGCAATTGCAGGCGAACTGCAATTAAAAGATGGTTTAACCGTCAAAATAGACGACATGGAAGTCAATGACGGTGACATAATAAACGTAGAAAGAGGTCAAGACGTAGAAGTGAAGGTCATGTTCGCACCTGAATTTGACTATGACAATGTAAGGGTGAAGGCATGGATCGGAGGCTACGAATACGATGACGTAAAGGACGTAAGCAGCATATTTGATGCTGAAGAAGGCGTCAGTTACAAAAAGACGTTAATGCTAAAGATACCGGAAGACATAGAAATAAAGGACTCAGACAATGAAAGAGACACCTACGAAATAATGGTAGAGGTCTACAACGATGATGACGATTATGAAGAGTCTTTCATATTAAGAATAAAGGAGCAAAGACACAGGCTAGCGATCCAAGATGTCATACTAAGGCCTGGCTCAACAGTACAAGCAGGACAAGCATTGTTCGCCACTGTAAGAGTTGAGAACCTAGGTGACAAGAAAGAAGAAGACATAAGGGTCAGCGTAAGCATACCTGACTTGGGAATCGCCCAGAAAACTTACATAGACGAGCTAACAGCTCATGAAGAAGACAACGAAGATGAAGAAAGCTCAATGTCAAGCGAGGAAATCTACCTGAGAATTCCAGCTGATGCCAAGACAGGATTCTACAATGTCAAGGTAGACGTTGAGTACAGCAGGGGTTACGAAATTGTAAGCGCAACTGGCAAGATATATGTCCAAGGAACAGAAGCTCCTGAACAAGGACCTACAGAAACTAAGACAGTTGTTGGAACTGATGCAACAACTAAAACAGTTAAGCAGGGAGAAGAAGTTGCTTACAAGGTAATGATAGCCAACATGGGCAGCGCACCACAAATCTACTCAGTAGAAGTAAGTGGTGAAAAGCTGTGGGGAAGCTCAAGAGTTGACCCAGCGTTCGCAAAGATACAAAACGACGCAACTGGTGAAATGTATGTCTACATAAAAGCAAACGCAGATGCTACGGTAGGCAAGCAGATGTTCACCGTAAAGGTCAAGGCTGGAGACACAATCGTAGATGAAAAAACCCTGACAGCAGACATAACTGCCAAGGAAGCTCCAATTACCACACCAGTAGGCAGCCTAAAAAACGCCTTAATCATAGGCTTCGGAGTACTTGTAGTCCTGTTAATAATCATAGGCCTTATAGTCTTATTCAACAGGATGAGCAGGGAAGAAGAACCTGGCGAAATACCTTCATCTGAAGGCCAAGCTTACTACTAAGAAAAAGCTTTTTGCTTTTTTTCTTTCTTTATTTTTTAAATTCTCAAAGAATTCTTTTCAAACCTTCAAACTAACAACCTTGGAAACACCTTCCTGCATAGAAACCCCGTAAATCTGATCCGCTTCTGTAATAACCTTATCGTTATGCGAGATAACTATGTACTGGGCATTCTTGGAGTACTTCTGAATAAGCTTAGACAACAGTTCAGAGTTCCTATCATCAAGGGCAGCATCAACCTCGTCAAGCAGGTAAAAGCTTGCTGGAGAATATTCCTGGATGGCAAAGATAAAGGCAAGCGCAGCCAAGGTTTTCTCACCGCCTGAAAGAGACCTTATGTCAAGGAACTTGTTGCCCGTAATCCTAACCCTGATATCAACGCCGCCGTCAAAGACGTTTTCAGGGCTCTCGATATCGAGATGGGCCTCACCCTTTGTAGAGAGGCTGGCAAAAATCTCCTTAAAGTTCTTATGAATCTCCCTAAAAGTCTTCATAAACGTCTCCTGCTTCTTACTATCAATCTCTCTCATAAGATTAAGGACATCGTCTTTCTCAACCCTAAGCTTCTCAGCTTTTGCTGTTATCTCCTCATACTGCTTACTTATTTCATCATAGATCTCCAAAGCCCTCAAGTTAACGTTACCCATGCTATTCAATAAAGACTCAAACTTCCTGATTTCGTACTTAAGCTCTTCAAGGGTTACGTTACGACGAATCTTAGCATCAACATAGTCCTCAAACTCCTTATTCAGACCTTCAAGCTCAGCAACCACCCTGGCACGCTCAATCGTAAACGAATTAATTCTTGACTCGACATACTTGATCCTATCACTCTCCCTAACAATCAGGTTCTCCTTATCCTTAATCTGATCGCTAATCTTATTGCGCTTGGCAAACAAAGACTTGAACTCAGAAGAATACTTCTTCTCAAGGGTCTCTTTTTCCTTAAGCTCGTCCCTCTTAGACTTGATTGTGGAGGTCAAAGAAGTTATTTCATTCTCAAAATGCTCCCTTTCCTTATCCTGCTGCCTCAAAATAGAATTAATACGTTCCTTCTCAGCAAGATGAATAGTATTAATCTGAACGTCAATGTTCTTAAACTCAGCCTTGGACTCTATAATCCTCATGCTAACAGCCTGCTTCTTCTCCTCAAGCTGAGACAACTCGCTAGAAACCTTGGAATCAGACATGGCCTTCCTCAAAGAATCACGTTGTTCCTTCAAATCACCCAACTCCTCATCAAACTTCTTAAAAATGGAATCAAACTGCCTTATGTCAAGGTCTATGCTCCTGACCTCACGCTCAAGGTTAGCCTTCTCCTCCTTAAGAGAGGAAACGTCAACAGAACCAGTCAACTTCTCGAGATTAATTACCTCAACCTCGATGTTAGCCCTGCGCTCCTTCAACTTGAAAATCCTGTCATCATTTTCCTGCCTCCTCTCCTCCAGAGTATTAACTATGCTGTTAAGCCTTGAAAGCTCTGACTCGACCTTATCGATACTTACATCAAGGTCCCTCTCCCTGAAAGCGCCAACACTCCTCCTGAAGCCGCCGATCATAGCACCGCTGGACTCAATCAAATCACCCTCAACAGTAACCATCCTAGCCCTACCAATACCTATGCTGCGAGCAACCTCGATGTCATCAACAACAAGGGTAGAACCGAAAACGTAGGAAAAAACATTCCTGAACTTAGGATCGTAAGAAATAAGGTCAACAGCAAAGCCCCTAACACCAGGCATCTTGGCAAGCTTCTTCGCTTCATTATTGATGTTCTGAGGATTAAGCTTATTCAGGGGGAGGAAAGTAACAACACCAAGCTTATTGTCCTTAAGATATTTTATGCAGCTAGCTGCGGTAGCATCTGTGTCAACAACAACACTCTTAATCCTCTGACCGGCAGCAACCTCCAAGGCAATATTAAACTTAGAAGGAACCTTACCCAAATCAGAAACAATGCCTAGAATTCCTTTCTTAAGCTCCAAAACTTTTTTTATTGAAACGTCACCGGAAACACGCTCAGACACGCTAACCTGCCTAACCCTCAACCTTGCCATCTCCTCGGTAGCTGTAACAAACTTCTGCCTTGCGTTAGAAAGCTGGACAACAAGAGAGGAGCCCTCATCAAGGAACCTCTTCAAATCAGAATCTACTTTTCTTATCTCATTCTTGAGTTCCTTAAGCTTGCTAAACTTACCATCGTCCTTCTTAACTAGGCTCAAAGCCTTATCTATTTTTTCATCAACAGACCTGATACTTGAGAGGAGAACGTTCCTCTTGGCAACCAACTCTTGTTTCTTGCCCTGAAGCGCAACGAAATCCTGCTGCTTTTTTTCAATGCTGGAATCTATGCCCTCTATCTTGCTGAAATCCAAGCCCTTGATACCGTGCTTGGACTTGAAATTCTTAATCAAGTCAGCAAACTTTGACTCTTCAGAAGAAAGCTGTTGCATAACCTTACTAACAACTGATTTCTGCTTACTGAGTTCATTAATCTTAGAATCGAGATCATCAAAATCCTTCTTTAGCTGCTGAGCCCTCGACTTGATCCTCCCAATTTCTGTCCTGCAAGCCTCAACCCTAGACTCGTCCCTAATAGTGGAGGTCTTAAGCTCATCTATTTCCCTAGCAAGTTTTAATTGCTCTTTCTCGCCCTTGGTGTCAAGCTCAGAAGTTATACCTTTAACTTCACCCCTCCGCTGATCGATATCCTTCCTAACCTCCTCAATCCTGCCCCTTATCTTAGAAAGCTCGCTGTTCTGGGAATTAATCTTAGACTCGATATCATCACGCTCAGACTCCTTGACCTTGACCTGCAAATGAACATAAGTGGCCTTGTTATCCTTGATGCCTTTTTCCAGTTCCTTGTATTTCAAAGCCTGGTCACGATCCTTCTTCAACTCTTTGAGGTAAGCCTCACGCTCTGTAAGAACTATGTTTGCTTCCTTCAACTTCATCTCAACGTTTTCCAATTCGTGAATAGCCTTCTGCTTCCTGTCCTCATAAACAGAGATTCCAGCAATCTCCTCAACTAACTCGCGACGCTCCTCTGGACGCATGTCTGTGAAACGAACTATGTCCCCTTGCAAAATTATGTTATGACCATCGGGATCAATCCTGGCAGCATTGAGCAGGTCAACAACCTGCTGCCTAGTCATAACCTCATCATTAATCCTGTAAACAGAATTACCTGACTGCTTAACAACCCTAGTAACCTCAACATCCTTCCCCTTAACAGGAAATATGTTCTTGGAATTGTCAAAAACTATCGAGACTTCAGCATACTTTGCAGGGTCCTTTGTCTTGCCGCCGTTATATATCAAGTTAGCTGACTTATCAGCACGCAAACCCTTAGCAGAAGTCTTGCCCAAAACAAAGCAGATTGCGTCTGTAATATTCGACTTTCCGGCGCCATTCGGGCCTATGACCGTATTAAATCCATTACCAAAAACAAGCTCTGTGGGCTTTGCAAAAGACTTGAAACCCTTTGTGGTAATACTCTTGATTAGTGTCATACATCACCTCTTGAAAATATCGAGAAATATTGTTTATAAAGATTTTGCTACTAGGCCAGAAGAGATATCCCGTCAGGGAGGTATAGAATAATCCATATTCTTGAGATATTCAAACAATTTATCATGCAAAGATGTTGTAAAATATTGCTTAACATCAGTAGACCTAACCCACTTTAACTCCTTAAACTCATCGCCAGGCTTTTCACTCCCACCAATAACATCACAGCGGTAATAAATAGAAAGAAATTCACGCTTCTCGGGATAGGTCTTTGCGAAAATTACCCCCTTAACCTCAACATCTAAACCCGTTTTAAGTTTTATATTATTTCTAACATACTTTTCTAAATCATCATCATAAGAAGGTGTGCCACCTGGAAAACACCAAGAGAGTTCCTTTATGTAGGGGTCGTTCTCCCTTCTCCCGATAAGAATCTTCCTGGTTTTATGGTTATACACTATACCTAAAACATTAACCAAAAATACCCCCTTCTCAAATTGTGTCCAGTCCATGGAATTTAGGAGGTTAATAAAACTTATATAAGTTTTGTTGTAAAGAACCACCGTTCATAGAACGGTGGCATTAAGGCCTAGGCTGCAAAACT
>CAYSAF010000012.1:0-30831 GCA_964428965.1 Candidatus Woesearchaeota archaeon | reverse complement strand
TTAAAGTATAAAACTTTTAGGTAATACATGATAAGAAAGGGAAAAAAAGAAGATATTGAATCGATACATAAACTTGATAGAGAATCTACAAAGTACCATAAAAAATTTGATAAAGAGTTTTATACAATTTCAGAAAATTTTTGGAAAAAAAAGAAATATTCTCAAATAAAGGCAATAAAAAGCCCGACAAATCTAATTCTTGTTGCAGAATTAAATGAAAAAATAGTAGGTTATATATGGGGATATGTGCAAACGATAATGAAAGACAAGATAGGTAAAATACAAGAGTTGATTGTAACTTCAAAACATAGGAAAAAAGGGATTGGGGGTGAATTAACCCAAAAAATGTTAGAATTTTTTAAACGTGAAGGATGTATTTATTCAGAAATTGAAGTTTTTGTTGAGAATAAACCAACTGTAAAATTTTATGAAAAAATAGGATTTAAAAAGAGGCTGTACAAAATGCAATTAAACTTGTCTAAAACTAAGAAGTTTAGACCATTCTACTAACCCCACTTTAAATAATACCAAAACAGCAAAACTAGATTCTTATAACCTTACCGTCAGCACCGGGGTTAATAATTATTGCAGAACCTATCTTATCCTTGCAAGAAGCGTTCTCATGAATATGGCCGCAGATGTGAACCAGAGGCTTAGCATCCTTAATCATCCTATTAAAACTCTTACAGCCAACAAAACCAAGATGTGGAAGATAATCACACTTGGTACCATAAGGAGGACCATGAGTAACAAGAACGACCTTGGAATCTTTCTTCAACTTCAAAGACCTGTAAAAGTCCTCAAACTCAGAATCTTTATAAGAAAAACCACCACCCCCAAAACCAACAAAAGTATAACCCTGAAAATCAAAAACCTTCTTGTGCAGAAAAAAAGGAAACTTAAGCTCGAAACAGAACTTCTTCATTGCTTTCTCGCCCTCATGATTGCCGTGAATAATCAAAAAAGGTTTATTAACACCCTTAAAAACAGAAAGAATCTTTTTTATATCCTTACCCCAGTCGGAAATGTCACCGGCACAAACCAACAAGTCCACACCGGAAGCCTTCCTCAACAGCCTGCTAAGACTCTTAACATTGCCGTGAACGTCAATGAAAGCCAGGATCTTCATTTTAACACAAGAAAAAGGTATGAGTTTTTAAAACTAACTGATGTAGATTATCAACAGGACAAGAATAAACCAGAAAAATATGCCCCAAACAAGCCTCCCGTCCTTAAGAAACTTCTCAGGATGCCTCGCTATGTCAGAGCCTGAATAAATCAGATAGGTATAGCGGAACACTATGTACAAAGCAAGGGGCATAGTCCAGATAAGATTCTTATGAGCACTCAAGAAAGTGTACAAGCCATAAGAGATTACCAACAGGCTGGTGCTAACAATCATCAAAGAATTAGTGACTTCCTTAGAATAATGCTTCAAAACATCCCTGTGCATATAAGCATCCTTACCCAAAAATGTCAACTCTGCCTCACGCTTACCGACAGACAGGTAGATGGAAAGGAAAAAAGGACAAAGGACTAGCCAAGGGGAGATGTAAGTATTAAGAATAAAAGTGCCCGAGATTACCCTTATCACAAAATTAAAAGCAATAAAGAATATGTCAAGAATAACCTCATTCTTGAAAAATAAGGAGTAAAGTTGCGAGGAAACAAACAAGGCAACAACGCTTATGAAAAACATGAAAGGCAATAGCAGTGCGATTAGCAAAGAGCCTGAAAGGAAAAAGAAAAGCACGATCAAAGCCTGGTAATCCTTGATCTTTCCTGTAACAAGAGGCTTTTTACTCTTCTCAGGGTTAAAAGAATCCCGCTTCCTGTCAACAAAATCGTTAATTATGTAGTTAACAGAAGACATCAGACAAAGCGAAAACAAACCTAGAAGTATCAAAACTAAATTTGTCAGACTCAAAAAAAACCCTCCAAAAACCAATGGTAAGAAGATAAGCAAGTTCTTATACCACTGATTTACCCTCACAAGTTTTAAAAAATCAGCAAAAGACATCAACGATAGGCTGTAAGACAAAATTTATAAAGATTTATGAGAAGGAGTAGACATATGCCAAAGGTAGCAGTTCTAAAAACAAAACCTGAAACAGTATTGGAAGATTACAAGAGGCTGATGAACCTTGCTAATTACAAGAAGGTTCTACCAAAAAACAAACCGTTAATACTAAAGCTGAACCTTTCATGGTCCCTCTATTATCCTGCCTGTTCCACACAGCCGTGGCAGCTCGAAGGTATAGTAAAAACATTAAGAGAAGATAAGTACAAGGAGATATACCCTGTAGAGAATAGGACAGTTGTTACGGATGTCTGGAAGGGAGCAAAAGGGAATAAATGGTTGCCGATACTAAAAAAATACGGATTAAAATATTATCCTCTAACCCAAGCAAAATGGGTAAGATACAAACCAAAGCATGAGATGCTCGCGATGGATGAAATATTCCACAATGAAATATGGATACCTGAAATGTTCATAGGAAAGAACATAATCCAGTTGCCTTCAATGAAAACTCACGGCCATTGTTCGATGACAGGAGCGATGAAGAACGCATTCGGCGGCCTAATCACAATGAAAAGACACCACTGCCACAAGGACATACACAAAATACTTGTTGATTTACTAGCAATACAGAAAGAGATACACCCAAAACTTTTTGCAGTAATGGACGGAACAGTAGCAGGAGACGGAGCAGGGCCGAGGACTATGGACATAAAAATAAAAAACTACATACTAGCATCAGAAGACCAGGTAGCGATAGATGCGATAGCAGCAAAGATGATGGGCTTTGATCCCATGAAAATAGGATTCATAAAGATAGCCCATGACAAGGGACTTGGCATCGGAGACCCGAAACAGATAGACATAGCCGGGGAAGATATAAGCAACGTAAACTTCAGATTCCACACAAAGAAAAGCCTGGTGATATTCATGGACCAAACATTAAGGAGGAAGTACCCAATATTTGAGCCGATATTATTCCACACACCGCTGTTCAAGATGTGCGTACTAGGGTCAGAATATTACCATGACAGGTTTTGGTACCCCCTCATCGGAAAGAAGAGGATAGAGGAATTCATGAAAACAGAATGGGGACAGCTCTTCAGGAGATACAGATGAAAATAGACTTACATGTGCATTCGCAATACTCAAAAGATTCCCTACTCCAATTAAACCTATTAAAAAAACTCTCACAGAAAAAAGGAATAACACCAATAATAACAGACCACAACACCATAGAAGGAAACCTCAAATACGGATGCAACGTAATAGCGCAGGAAATAAGGGCAGAGGAAGGAGAGATAATAGGACTTTTCATGATGGAAGGCATACAAAGAGGCCTTCCGCTACAAGAGGTTGTAGAAAAGCTTAAGCAACAAGACGCGCTGATATATGCACCACACCCATTTGACGGTATAAGAAAAGAGACGGCACTACAAGACGCTATAAAAAAAATAAAAGTGGATGTCATAGAGGTATTCAACGGAAGAACGATAAACGACAACCACAACAAGATAGCACATAAATACGCTGAAGAGAACAACATACCTAAGGCTGTTGGTTCAGACAGCCACACAAGATTCGAGTTCGGAAAAACCTATAT
Source organism: Candidatus Woesearchaeota archaeon (assembly GCA_964428965.1). GTDB lineage: Archaea > Nanobdellota > Nanobdellia > SCGC-AAA011-G17 > VGLX01 > JAWABC01. The sequence goes on along the minus strand of CAYSAF010000012.1, from coordinate 27,208 downwards.
TACAATGGAAGAATTCTACTCAAAAAAAGAGTTCATCCAAAACCTGAGAAAAGCGTTATTCGTAACTAAAAAAGCACCACTCTGGATTCATGCCCTAAGCAAAACAACAAGAAAACTCAAGAAGGCAGGTCTTCTCTAACCATAGCAGCAACCCTCAAACCCGAGTCGAGAGCAGTGTTCATATTCCTAATCTTTGGATGGGTAACAAAAATACCAGCGTTGTAAAAACCCCTGACAGGAGTCCTGTAACCGGGATTGTTAAAAGCGTAAAACTTATCATAAACAGGCTCGGCATAAACCTCTCTGAAAACCTTACTCCAAAGAATCTCAGCTCTTGGAAAATACTTACTAACAGGAGCAAGGTAATGCTTCTTAATCTCATCATCAGAAAGATCCAAGTCAGACTCAGAACCACCATAACGGGTAGCCCAACAAACCTTATAGGGGTAGCCATCAAAAAGATGTGAGTGCTGGATCAACATGCCAACCCTTTCATCAAGAACATTCAGCCAGTAATGCCTGCTAAGGAAATCTCTTGCACCGAAAGCAACTGTAATGCAAGAGGTATATTTAACCTTAGAAATCCTTTCTGCATAACCAGCAGGAAGATTCTTCGCAAACTTCAAAAGATTAGGAGGGGGAACTGTATTTATGATTACGTCTGCCTTGATTTTATCAACCACTTTCTTCTCAACATCAACAGACCTTACACTATAATTCTTCCTTATATCACACTTACGTTCAACAAGGCTTCTCTCAAACCTCTCAACAAATGCATGCAAACCTGCCCTCGGATAGCCAAAACGACCCAAAGCCTCGCCAGCCTTAAGCCTGAAAGCAAACTGCTTGGCAGAAATAAAATTCAGGGGAATGTTAAACTTATTTTTAGCATAAAGGTTGTAAAACAACTTATTCGTAACTTCATTGCCGGCATATTTTTTCAACCAGGCAGAAGCATCCAAATCATCCCTAATACTAGAAGGATTCATAAAACCTAGAACGTAAGCACCAAACAAACCGTAACGCAACCTGGCATAAAGAGAAAGATAATCAAAGTTAAAAAGACTTAAAGGAGAGGTAAAATCATAAATCCTTTTATTAACAGCAATACCCATCTTAATCCTCGTCCAGGACATATTGCCGTACAGGCCGAAACGCCTCAGATAACCAAGCGTTATTTTATCATGAGCAAATATGTGATGGTAATGCTTAGGGATCATGAAACCCCTGTAATCAAAACTTGAGGCCATACCCCCAAGAAAACTCTCCCTCTCCAAGATGGTAACCTCATGCTTCTGATTAAGCAAGCTATCAGCAGCAGCCATGCCAGCAAGACCCCCTCCAAGAATAACAACCTTCATCTTACCAGACTCCTGAACTCCTCCCCATATAGGGGATAATCCCTAAGAATCTTTAAAGCATACCTCCTACCATACTTGTTGTACCACAAAACAGAGTTGTACTTGTAAGCACACCAGGCAGGAATCTTAAAAAGAGGAGTCTCAAAAAGCAACTTGTTCAAACCAGGAGTCCTTCTCAACCTCAGCTCCCAAGAAACTATTGGATGGTTGCAGGCAAGGGCAGGCCTAAACTTGAAAGGAATCATGCTATCGCCGACAATCTTGAAATCACGAGAGCCAAGACCGACCTTTTCAGCGTTAACTATGTAACCGAAATTAGAGCTATCATAGCCCATGAACTCAGCAACAGCAGAGTCAAGAGCAACCCTGTCATGAGAAGCAAAAACGGAATTCGTGACCTTTGGGATGCCGGTAACAGGACCGTTATCCTCAAGGGAAACAGTAGCATCAGCAACACAGAACTTAACAGGAACAGCAAGATTAATCTCAGGGATGGCATGACTCAAAATGAGATGAAACTTCTGCCTAAAACGAGGGATGCAACCCCACTGATTCTTCAAGGCGCAGGTCATGCCAGCAACGTTATGTGTCTTAACAACGGGCAGGCTAATGAGAGAATCAACGTTAAAGAGTATCTTGGGGATCCTCAAAAACCTGAAAATCCTGCCGTTAACCCTGACAGGCATGGTGTTCTGCTTAGAGAGATTAACAAACCTGGTGCTGTACTTCCTGCACAAAAAGTTGTAACCCCAATTCCTAGCAGACAGCTCAACTTGCTTGGCTGTGGCAACGTCAGCATCACCTATGAGAACACTAAAACCTTCATCACTTAAAACATCGGCAACCGCCTCAACAAACCAGGGTGAGGTATTCTGACCTGGAACAACTTTAGGGGAGAGAGCGTTAATCTTAAGGAAGGCTGTGGTACCAACAACATGCTTCTTCCAGTTGGCCGAGGACATAGCTCTCTTTACCGACCTGAACAAGTCTTCCCTTTCCACTGGTTCGAATTTTGAGTAAGCAACTTCAGACTTCATTTTTTATAAACGCAGAGGTATTCATAACAGTCCTCTAATTTAAAACCTTCTAAGGGTTTGTCACCCTTCTTAACAATAAAAGGGGCAGTGTAAATATCACCACCGTAATTAGGTTTAAGAACAGCCCTGAGCTCAAGAATCTGATAAAAGTTAACCTCCTTGTTCTCAACAACTAAGTGATAGTCTGAGTAATTAAGTTTACCAATCGAGTGGAGATACTCGTAAATGCTGTAAAACTGGTATTTTTCATCCCATAGGTATAGAGGAACATCAGCCAAGTCGATGTAATGGGTTGAGGGATAATCCCTAGAAATCAAACCCATGTCCCTGGCCATGACCTCTGAAGGGTCAGAAGCAAAGTAGCCCTGAGAGAAGACAACTATTAGGACTACAGAAACTATCGAATTAAAAACGAGAAGCCTTCTGGACATCACAGGGGCAAGTAAAACAAAAATCAGAGGGGCTATGAGAAGGAAGTACTTTGAGTAAGCAGACCTCAAAAAGAAGAAAAGACCTGAAAGAAGGACAAAAAGAAGCAGCCTCTTATTCTTAGAAAAGTCAACCCTAAAAAACATGAATATCAGCGGACAGATGATGAACAGGGAGTAGAGAGTTGAAGTAGAAGACAAGCCGTGAAGCAAACCCCTCGTACCGGGATTAAGACCGAAAGCAACAGCAAGATTCGTACCAAAATACCTAACCAGGGAATAAAGCGGAAAACCCGTAACGAAATAATCAGAAGCAATCCTCAACAAGAAGGCTGGAATAGTCAACAAAACAAAAGAGAAGGCAGCAAGCAATGACTTCTTGTAAAAAAACACCAAGACAAACAAAGCTAGAATTAGTATAGAAGGCTCGTACAACGCAAAAGTCAAACCGCCGGAAAGAGCTGAAACAATGAAGTAGACCCTTTTCTTAGTAGACTCCCACTTGACAAAGGCAATGTACATCAACAAAACGAAAAATGACGCTGGAAGCACAGGAGAGTACTGAATGCTAACAAGCCAAACAAGAGGAGAGAAAATCCAGAGCCAAAAAACACGCCTATCCCTAAAGAACAAAAAGATAAGTAAAGTATCAAGAACAAGCCACAACATGTTAACAATCTTAACAGTAAAAAAACTAGGCAGAAGCTTCAGAAAAGGAACCATGAGCAAGCTGTAAACAAAAGAGTGGGTAGCATAAGCTCCCACGTTGGTGTAACCTGCTAAACCCTTGGTCACTATGTAATACTCGGGAGTGTCGTGAAAGACTATTTGCGTAGAAAGAGAAACGTAAAGAGTCAAGCCTGCAACAAACAACAAAAAAACAAGTACGAGATAATACTTTTTAAGTTCCATCATAACCCCCTAAATGAAGATTGTGAAACTGTTAAATAAAATTTATAAACCTTTCCCAATTAGAGGATAGTCTGATACCAAATGGAAATCTCTGTTTTATTACCTGCATACAATGAAGAAAAAAACGTTGCAACCCTAATAGGTAAGATAAGAGGGGTTCTAAACCAGATAAGCAAGAGCTACGAAATAATAGTTGTGGACGGAAATTCTAAAGACAACACGAGGGAAGAGGCGAAAAAAGCAGGAGCAAGGGTGATGGTACAAAAAGGGAGGGGTTACGGGAATGCGCTGAAAGAAGGATTCGAAGAAGCAAAAGGGAATTACATAGTCACTATGGACGCTGACTTGTCACACGACCCGGAATACATAAAAGACCTCTGGAAAGAAAAAGACAACTCTGATATAGTAATAGCATCCAGATACGTAAAAGGCGGGGGGATGGAAATGCCTCTGAACAGGATACTGCTGAGCAAATTCCTAAACGCGTTCTTCGCAAGGGCACTTTCAACACCGGTAAAGGACCTGTCAAGCGGATACAGGATGTACAACAAAAAGATATTCAGAGACATGAAAATAGTCGGAAGCGACTTTAACGTTCTGCAAGAAATACTTGTAAGGGCATACTCCGACGGATGGTCTGTAAAGGAGATACCGTTCCACTTCAAACCGAGAGGAGAGGGCGAATCAAAACTAAAACTATCAAAATTTGCTGTATCCTACATGAAAACCCTCAAGGGCCTGTGGATGATAAGAAACTCCATAGAGTCAGCAGACTACGACAGCAGGGCATACAACAGCATAATACCAATACAGAAATACTGGCAGAGAAAGAGGTTTAAGATAATAACAGGACAAGTCGACAAGACAAAAAAAATATTGGATGTCGGCTGCGGAACAAACAGGATAATACAAGAGCTACCACAAGCAGTTGCATCAGACATAAACTTCAAAAGAGTAAACTACCTCAAAAAAACAAACAAGTACAGGGTAAACAGCGACATAAACCACATGCCTTTCAAGGACGAAACATTTGACACAGTGATATGCTCACAGGTCATAGAGCACATCCCAAAAGAGGAAAGCGTCTTCAAAGAGTTGAATAGGGTTCTTAAAAAAGGAGGCCTGCTCATAATAGGAACGCCTGACTACGATAAGAGAACATGGAGGGTGATAGAGAAGGTGTACAAAAAAATACTAAAGAACGCTTATGGAGACAAACACATAACGAATTATGGAAGAGACATGCTTGACAGAATACTAAAACAACACGGATTTGAGATTATAAACCACAAATACATAATGAATGCCGAGCTGATAATAAAAGCAAAGAAAAATGAAATATGAAAAGATAAAGGATTCTGCATTCTACCTAACAATAATACTGCTAGCAGCTATACTCATATACAAGATTATAAATGAGTCAAGAATTATGTGGGTATTCCCGTTTGACTACACAAACGACTGGTCGAGCCACATGGCAAAGCTTTTCTTCCTAGCAAAATACGGATTCTATAACTTTGTTCCAAACTGGTATAATGGGTTTATACTGTTCAAGCTGTACGCTCCCGGATGGTTCTTCTTCGCACTACCGCTGTATTACATAACAAACAACTTACAACTGACAGCATACCTATCTTTACTAATACTGTTCATCCTCGGGTTCTTATTCATAAACCTGCTCGGCAAAATAAACAGGTTCTCAATAACAAAGAGGGTGGCATTCTTCCTGCTATTCTTTGCAAATCCGATTGCGATAGGAAACTTCATAAGGGTCGGTAAAATACCTGAGATGTTCACCTGGGTAGTCTTCATACCCATATTCACAATCGTGTGGTACTACAAAGAACACGAGATAGACTGGAAGATAGTTGTTTTCATGGCTTTATACTCAATCTTGTCAGTATCTTATCTTCCGGGGTTTGCCGTGGGATCATTAATAGTTCTATCACTACTCCTAGTGAAACCATTAAAAGAAAAGATTTTATTGATATTAGCTGTTATGATAAGCTTACTTGCAACCTCCTTCTGGTGGGTTAATTACCTGATAGAGTCAAAAAAAACAATGCTAAACGACCTTTTCTTTCTGGAGGACCTAGTAAAAATCGGCAGGGTTAACATTATGGAAAACATCGCAACAACACTGATAGCATTAGCTTTCATAGCGGTTTTCTACTTTTACTGGAAAAGCAAAAACAAATCGAGAAAAGAGCTCGTATTCTTCCTGCCTATAATCTTCATAGCAGTAGCGCTCATAACAAGGATAGCAGCAGTCTTACCATACATAAACAAACTGCACCCAGACACTTACAACTTCTTTATTCTATTCATAACACTATTCCTGTTCTTCAAAACAGAAAAATACCCAAAGGCTATAGCAAAATATGCTTGGCTGACATTAACAATAATAGCGGTAGCAAGCGTTGTTATATCAATAGGATTCATAGCACCATTCAAGGAGAACACAGAGCATGACAAAGAGGTTGTAGAAATACTGAAGTATGTAGACGGAAAGATGGTGATATTCGACAACCTTGAATCATATGCAAATGCGTACTACTCTTATTCAGCGATACACTACAACACGAAATCAGCAGGGGGGTGGTCAACAGAAAACATATCAACGGCTTACAGGGAAAGATGGACCCAGATACTAAAAGCGTTCAGGGACAGAAACTGCAAAGAATTCATAGACGGCTTAAAGGAGTTCAAGACAAGCAATGTGGTAAGCTCTGATCAAGGCTGCGAAACCCTAAAACAATGCGGATTCAAAGAAGTTAAAAGCCTAACCAGCGTCTGCCTGTATAAAATGTAAGACCTATTTCTTCCAAACAAACCAGAGAAAAAGGAATAGCAAGAAAAGCAAAAACAACATGATAAGGTTTATAGCATACACAGGAATGTCATAAAGCTTGAACTTTATCAGGTTAAAAGTGTAATTTGTAAAACCGCGCTCAAACAAAAACGGGATGTAGGTGTTAAAGACAGCGTACCTGTTATCAAGCGAAATGGTCCAAAGGGCCTCCCTCCCATAAAGCACGCCCAAAAAATTAACAAAAAAAGAGGCAGAACAGAAAAGAGCAACAATCCAGGACTTCAACCTACCGAAAACAAAGATGGAAGGGATGATTAAGAATGGTATGACAGCAAAAAAGTATCTTGGCCCAAAGCTTAAGCCGTCGGCAAGACCACCCCTGACCAAAGAAGCGTTATAGTAAAAAGTAACGAGGAAGATGAAGAGGATGAAAACCACCTCCTTGTTATACCTCTTATCCTTTGAAAAGAGTTTAAAAAATATGCCCAAGAGGGAGAGGAGCATTACAGGCATGTAAAAGAAAAACCCCTTAAAAGGACTAAATGAAAAAGTGTAAATCCTTTCCAGGTTAGGATAGGTCATACCGAAAAACCCACCTTCGTAATAGTACTCCACAACAGCAGGATTGCGGTGGTCATAAGAGGTGCTCAAAGGGCTATCGAAAGCGACGTAGTTATAAGACATAAGTAATACGATCGGGATAAAAATACCAAGACAGAAGTAAACAAAACTCTTTTTCTTAGAGAAAGACAACAAGTAAATCAGAAATATGGGAGCGAGAATAAAAAGCTTATAGTCCATGGTCAAGGAGAAGGCTAAAAAAAGACCGGAGAAGAAAAACAGAGCATTCCTGTACTTCTCATAATGCCTGTGGTTAAGGTTGAAAAGCACGTAAAAAGAAGCGAACAAAAAAACCGTCTTGATAACATCCCTCGAGTAACTCGTGGAGTAAACAAAGAACAGGGTGCCAAAAGAGAAGGTAAAAGTAATCAAAAGCTTGTGCAATTCGTTGTCAGAAAACCTTCCGAGCAACCTGTAAACTAAGACTGCCAATATGGCAGAAAGCAGGGAAGCAACGAAAACAGTAGCGATGATATTCAACAGTATAAGCCTAAGCTGAACGTTGTGATAGCCGTGAAAATAATCCGGGAGGAGACTAAAGATGGGCTTAAACAAAAAGTAAACAGGAGACGCCAAAAAAGAATCACCCGGGGCAAAACCTGAGTAGTAATGACCTTTGTAAAAAGCATTATCCTCAATACCCTTGAAAACATACCTATCTGTGATAACAGACTGATCGTCAACCAAAGCAAGAGTCAACCTAAGTGAAGAGTCCTCCATCCAGTTGCCGCCGTAATTAGAGATGAAGAAAACGTAAACTATCCAAACAGTAATAAAAATCCTGGACTCTGTAGACCTAAACAACTTAGACATAGGGAAAAAATGGATAATGATAACTTAAAATGATTATGGTAGTAGAAATAATATGTGGGATAAACAAAAGTTATATAAATAAACAAAAAATCAGAAAATAAATGAGTGAAGAAGAATCACAAGAACTCAAAGAGAGGACAAAAAATTTTCTCGAAAAGATAAAAGTCAAGAACAATATTATTGTATATGCTATCCTCGCGGTAATAGTATGGTTCAACTATTACGTAAGAACCAGGAACTTACCGCTTCTAAAAGATGTAATAACAGGAAAATACATAGCAGCGGACTTGGACGCACAGTTATTCATGAGGTATGCACAGTACCTGCTTGAGCACGGGAAACTCTTTGCAATAGACTTCATGAGAAACTACCCCTTGGGATTCCCTATGTATATAGAAACCCCACTGCTTCCGTACTTCATAGTATACCTCTACAAGTTCCTACACATATTCTCTCCATCAATAACTCTAGAGTACGTAGACGTTATATACCCAGCGATTACAGCTTCCGTAGGTTTGGTATTCTTCTTCCTGTTTGTAAGGAAAATTTTTGACAACAAGATAGCTTTAGTTGCAACAGCGTTCCTGGCTCTTATACCAAGCTTCCTCGGGAGAACAATAGCAGGCTACTCTGACAAGGAAGCCCTAGCAATAATGTTCTTTTTTATGGCCCTATACTTCTATTCAGCATCGTGGAAGGGACAAAACGCAAAGCACAACGCAATATGGGGGTTGCTTGCTGGCATATCAACAGCCCTAACAGGGCTGGTGTGGGGTGGTGTAAACTTCCTTTTCATGATCATAGGAGTTTTTGTCATGATAGAGATAATCCTGGGAAGATTCAAAGAAGAAGAGTTCTATTCTTACGTGGTTTTCTACCTTACAACTGTTATCATACTTGTAACCTTTGGCGGAACCAGGTTCACAGCAAATAGCATGATAACTTCAGCATCAGCACTACCCATTACGATAGCTTTTGCTATGAGCCTACTAAACTATGTGGTAATAAGGAAAGATATGTTAAAGTTAAAGGAGAAACTCACGAAAAGACTGCCTGGTGGGGTGGTCACACTTTTGATAGTCCTTATAGTAGGGCTTGCAGGAATCTCAATATTCATAGACCCTGACTTCGTAGTGCACAAACCTTACAGCACAATACATGACATGCTTTACCCACTCAAAGACAGGTGGGCCTTGACGGTGGCAGAAAGCCACGAACCTTACATAACTGACTGGATAAGCAATTTTGGGTGGACATTCGTGTTTCTGTTCATATTCAGCTCCATCATCATGGTATACGAGATGTGCAAGAAACTGAAGAGATACAAATGGTGGGTAATATCTGTGTATTCAGCATTTATTTTCGCATTCATATTCAGCAGGTACTCAAGGGACTCCATACTCAACGGAGTTTCACCTCTAGCCAAGTTCATGTACGTCGGATCACTCCTCATATTCACAGGCGGGATAATAATATTATACATCTACATATTCAAAAAAGACAAGGAGGTATACAACGAAGTAACAAAAATAGAAAAATCATACATCTTCACGATAATATTCTTCATCATAATGATAATGGGAGCAAGAAGGGCGATAAGACTTGTTTTCATATTCTCACCGATAATAGCGATACTCGGGGCATACTTCTTCTCTATGCTTGCCGAGTACTCAAAAAAAATAAAAAAGGATGCTTACAAGATAGCCTCTTACGTTATAATAACAATAGTTATGATATGCCTCTTAGTGGGATTTGCAAGCAACACATTAGAGGCAGCAAAGTATGTCGGATCGATATACAACGTACAGTGGCAGAAAGCCATGGGATGGGTGAGAGAAAACACGCCGAAAGATGCCGTCTTCGGGCACTGGTGGGACTACGGCTACTTGGTGCAGACAGGAGGGGAGAGGGCAACTGTAACAGACGGGGGGAACGCAATAGGATACTGGAACTATCTCATGGGAAGACATGCGCTGACAGGACAGAGCGACAGGGAGGCATTAGACTTCCTGTATTCACACAACGTAAGCTACTTCTTGATAGAAGAATCAGAGATAGGAAAATACCCAGCATACTCATCTATAGGATCTGATGTGAACTACGACAGGTACTCTTGGATAAACACATTCTATCTAGACAGAGACCAGTCACAAGAAACAAGAGACCAAATAATATACATCTACAGGGGGGGAACACCCCTTGATGAAGACTTCATATACAACGAAAAAGTATTCCCAAAACAGAGGGCAGGGATAGCCGGATTCCTCATACCAACGAAACAAGAAGGGAACCAAACAGCAATACAACAACCAACAGCAGTGCTAATCTACAACGGACAACAAACAAGAGTACCGCTAGAATGCGTGTTCATCGGAGGTAAAGAGGCCAAGTTCCCTGAACAAGGCCTGAAAGGATGCTTACAGATAGTGCCGAAAATAGAAAACCAACAGATGGACCCGCTTGGGGCAGCACTCTACCTATCAGAAAGAGTAGTGAAGGGAAGATTCGGACAGTACTACATGTTCGGCAGGGAATCAGAATATTTTAAACTGGTTTACAGCGACGAAAAAGAGATACCGCTAGCAATATACAACGGAAGGATTATAGGACCGCTAAAGATATGGAAGGTAAGCTACCCAGAAGATATGGTCATAAACCAAACATATCTGCAAATAAGCTTCCCAGATGAAAACGTGACAAAAATATAGAAATGTTTTTATAACACCTCAAAATCACTTTACGCATGGCTTACACAGCTTTCTTGTCAGCAGCAATAGCACTAATTACTGTATTTCTAACAACACCCTGGCTGATCAGATACCTGAAAAGAATAGGGCTGGTGGTTAAGGACCTAAACAAGGAAAATACACCACTAGTGCCTTTATCAGGAGGCCTTGTAGTAATGGCAGGGATACTTGCAGGACTGATGAGCTTCATATTCTTCAGAACATTCTTCCCAAACATAAAGGGGACGTTATTACTAAACGGAGAAGCACTAGCAAACCTATTTGCAGGAATACTGACAATACTGATAATAACATTCGTCGGGTTCATAGATGATTTAGTAATAAAAAGCGATCACGAAAGCTCATCGGGACTAAAACAGTGGCAGAAACCACTCCTGACACTGGCAGCGGCAGTACCGCTAATGGTGGTCGGAGCTGGACACACAACCATGGGGGTACCGTTACTTGGAGAAGTTGACTTCGGGATAATCTACCCCCTACTAATCATACCAGTAGGGGTTGTGGGAGCAGCAAACATGATCAACATGCTTGCCGGGTTGAATGGAATGGAAACTGGAATGGGGATTATATACATAGGAAGCCTAGGACTTTACGCATTCGTAAACAAAAGTTACATAGCAGCATTGATAGCACTGATAACCTTCTCGGCACTAATAGCGTTCTACTACTACAACAAGTTCCCGGCAAAAATACTGCCAGGAGACTCACTGACTTATCTGCTAGGAGCGACGATCGCATGCATAGCAATACTGGGAAACGTAGAAAAAGCAGCATTGATAATTGCCATACCCTTCTTCATAGAGTTCATACTAAAAGCTAGAAGCAGATTCAAAGCGCAATCTTACGGGTATTACGATAGTGGAAAAATAAAAACAAAATATGAAAAGATTTATTCACTAACACACATATTCATGAAAGGGAAACACACAGAAAAACAGATCACATATTTCATGATAGGAATAGAGGTGCTGTTTTCAAGCATCATATGGTTAATGTAAAATGAAAAAGGTCTCGCTAATAATACCGGCATATAATGAAGAGAACAGGATAAGAAACACGATAATAAACTACGACAACTGCCTGAAAGAGAGATTTAAAAATTATGAGATAATAGTTGTTCTAAACGGATGCAGAGACAAAACACTGAGCATAGTAAAAGAACTACAGCAGAAGACACCAAAGCTCAAATTCATGAACTATGAAGAGCCGATAGGCAAAGGCGGGGCCATAATAGAGGGTATGAGGTATGCGGAAGGGCAGATAGTAGGATTCGTGGATGCTGACGACGCTTTCAACATACACCGAATAATGGGGATTATAGAAAACGTGGATGAGGGAACGGACTGCGTGATAGCATCAAAATGGAAGACCCAACGCTTCAGGGAGGTAAGAGAACCCTTCACCAGAAAAACTCTAAGCAGGGGATGGAACTACCTCGTAAGGATAATGCTAGGATTAAGGTATTACGACACGCAGGCAGGAGCAAAATTCTGCAAAAAAGAAGTCCTGGAAAAGATAGGATACGATTTCGTAAGCAGGGATTTCACTTTTGATGCCGAACTACTGCACAAAATAAAACAAAAGAAATACAAAATAAAGGAAGTGTTCGTACCAAGCAAACACATCAGGGGAAGCAAGTTCAAACTAAGGTATTCCGCACAGATGCTCATAAAGCTCGTAAGGATTTGGTGGTCGAAATAATGAAGAAGTTCTGCCTAACATTTGACATAGAAGAATTTGACATAGCAAAGGGAATAAGCGAAGAGGAAATGTACTCTGTAAGCGCTGAAGGAACAAAAAAAATAATCAAACTCTTGGAAGGGGAGGGGATAAAAGCAACCTTTTTTGTAACAGCGAGCTTTGCATTGAAATACCCGAAACTCATAAACGAAATTGGGAGAGAACACGAGATTGGATGTCACGGATATTCACACAGAGAAGAGTATGAGAAAATTGATGATGAAAACGCTTACAAACTTATAAAAAAATCAAAAAACGAACTGGAAAAAATAACAGGTAAAGAGATTATTGGATTTAGAGCTCCCAGGATGAAACTTATCAACAGCCAAATAATAAAAAAAGCCGGGTTCAAGTATGACGCGTCACTATTGCCAGCGTGCATACCTGGAAGATACAGCGATTTTTTCAAACCCAGGAAGATGCACACAAAAAATGGGTTGGTAATAATACCAACCTCTGTAACGCCCATACTTAAAATACCTCTGATTTGGTACGGGTTCAGGAATTTCGGACTTTTGTATGCGAAGAGCTGCACAAGGATCAGCTCGATAAACAACAGCTATGCAAGCATGTACTTCCACCCCTGGGAATTCATGGACCTAGAAAAATATTACATGAGCAAAGCTATAAAAAAGAACACAGGAGAGAAGATGGAAGATATGCTTAGAAACTACATAAGATGGTGCAGGAACAGATACAGTTTTGCAACCATGAAAGAACTGCTAAACCTCAACCTGTAGCGTTATAAACAAACTCATAAACCACCAACACAGCTTTCTGCTGAGCCTCATCTGAATAATAAGCAAGTACTGGCTTAACCTCGTCCTTTTTCTGCTCAGGCCAGCCATAACTCCAATCAGGGGAGCGCTCAAGAGCAGACAGAACCATGTACCTAGGCTTGTACTCTGCAACCATCCTCTCAAAATCCTCAATCTTGTCAGGATATCCAGAGGTGTTACGCTCAGAATAATAGGTGTTCTGGGGGATACCGCTGTTAAAGATCAAGTCATCCTTTGAAGTTCTCTCCTTCATCCACAAACCAGCATACTTAAACTGGACGTACGAAGAAGCCTTACCCTTGATGAGATTATCGGCGTAAGAAACCTGGTAGTACGTAAAGTTAAACAAGACCAAAAGAACAAAAACCAAGGCAACATATTTTTTGTACCTTTTCAAGAAGTCATAACACTTAACAAGCATAAAGCTGGCAACCATAAAAACCGCTGGGTAAACCATGAGCAGATAACGGTCCTCAACCCACTCTACAAAGCTGAAAAATATGTAAGGGGTAACAATCCAGGCTAACAACAAAGCATAAGTCTTAAGAGACTTTTCCTTACCGACGAGATCCCAGCCCAGAAAAAATTTCGCAGCCATGTAGAAGACCCCGGCCAGGAACAACAGGAGGAGCAAGTTTAAAATCCAGAAAGATGATGTAGTAAGGTAAGGGATTGGACTCTGCAAGATCAAAGGAAAGAGACTAGCATAGTCACCAAACCTTAACTGCCCCTGACCAAAACCATAAGAGGGGGTTGAGATGAAGGGGAGGCCACCATAAGAGATGTTAAAGTAAATGAAGTAGGGGAGTATGGCCAGAAAAAAGACAAAAATAGAAAGCCACAACGCCTTGTTCTTAAACAGGGAAAAGCCCTCGTTAAGGAATACGTAAACAAGAAGGGGTATGCCTATAAGCACGAAAGGCAACTTCATAGAAGCACCAAGCGCTATAATAACACCCATCAGGTAAAGGTAGATTCTAGACTCCTTCCTAACATAGCCCTTCCAAAAAAACCAGATAGCAAGAAGCCACATAACCATCATGGGGATGTCTAAAAGAATCCTAGCGGTGTAAAACAGGGTAACGTAAGAAACTGAAATCAGCAATGAAGACACTAAAGCAACCCTCTTATCAAACAAGTCACGAGCAATCAAATAGGTAAGGTAAATACCAGCAACTGAAACTGCAAGCATGAAAATGCGAATCACAAGCTCGTTGGCTCCGAAAACATAGAGAAAAGCCACTATCGCTGGAAAGAAGGGAGGCCTCATCGTACTAACGTCAAAGGGAACACCGAAAGCCCAGTGCTTAGCGATAGACAGCCAGTCAGCCTCGTCCCACCACAAAGACTGGTTAGCGTTGAAGTAAATCAACCTCAAAATAAAACCAAATACGAGAATGCCAAAAAAAATAAGAGTGTACTTATCATCAAAAAAAGACTTTTTTTCAGACACACCTTCTTCAGACATAAAAACCCCTTGTAATGTTGAATAACCCATAATTATAAACCTTTCTTTTCAATTCAGAACAAAACATTTATTAAATAAAATAGTCAAAAAGGGATTATGGACTACAAGGATTATGAGACGGGACAGAAAAGCTCATCCTTCTGGTTTGCAGCAAAAGACGATTTAACAAGAGTGTTACTGTCCAAATGCTGCAAGGGTAGAAACAGATTGAGGGTATTAAACCTCGGTGCAGGAACCGGCGATGACCTAAAAATACTAAACAGCTACGGCAAGGTTTATGTGATAGACAAAGACAAGAGAGTTATAGAGTTAGTCAAAAAAGAACTCTGCTTCGAAAAAAAAGTAGCAGATGCATGCAAACTCCCCTACAAAGACGATTTCTTTGACTTAGTGGTTTCAATAAACTTATTCGAGCACATCGAAGACGACGAAAGAGCGGTTTCGGAAGCAAGAAGGGTTTTGAAAAAAGATGGCTATCTAATCTTCTTGGTACCGGCCTTCCAATTCTTATTCAGCAGCCATGACAAGGCTTTGGACCACAAGAGGAGGTACAACAAAAAAACTCTGAGAAAACTGCTGGGTCAGTTTAGAGATTTGCGTCTCTACTACTGGAACTCAACCATGTTTCTGCCGATAGCGCTGATTCGACTGATCAAGAAGAAAAAATCTGCAAAGTTAGATAACACAAGAGTGCCACGGTTAGTAGATTCTTTATTTTACAAACTCCTAAAAATGGAAAACAACTTGATAAGACACAACATATCAATGCCCTTTGGCGTGAGCATAGGCGGGTTCTGCAAGAAATAAAGACCGTAGATCATAAAGATTTTTGTTGTAAAAAATTCTTACCAACACGAAACTCTCTGAATATGGTCTTCCAGTAACGAACACCTGTCCTGAAGGTGTAGAGCGTGCTCTCACCACCTATGCGGTCACCTTCATATGTTGGTATCTCCTTGATTTTATGCCTAAGCTTCAAAGCCCTTATAGACATCTGGATCTCGATGCAGAATCCGTGGGCATCCGGGTTGAGCTCAAAAAACTTACTCCTCTTAACAGCCCTGAAGCCGTTGATGGAATCTGTAAGGCTTCCTCCCCAGAAAAGGTTAACAAACAAGGTAAATATTCTATTACCAAAACTCCGCAAAGGTATTAACTTGTTGCTATCATCAGCCCTGGACTCCTTCATAAATCTCGAAGCAATGGCCATGTCATAGCCGTTATTCAGCCAGTAAACAAGCTTCAGTATGTCATTAGTGTCCTCGTTACCGTCGGGGCTGAAAAAAACTATGTTCTCATTACGAGCAACCTTGGCACCAATACGGAAGGCCTCACCCCTGCCTGGAACATCCTGGTGAACAACCTTTATCCCTTTACTTTTCAAAAACTCTATACTGCCATCTGTAGAACCCGGATCTATTGTAAAAACCTCATCAACTTCTTTAATAGGTATTCTATCAAAAAGAACTTTAAGCCCCTTAAGCTCATTCTTGTTAAGTAACACCAGAGTCGCTTTTTCAACCATGTTAATCAAATAAGATTATTGTTTTTAAAAGTTTGTCTTTTCAGGATAGTATACGCTTTTGTGATTTTCTAAAATATATAAGTCATGACGGACCATCATCTCAACAAGTTTTTCTAAACCAACCTTAGGCTCCCAGCCCAAGAGCGATTTAGCCTTTGAATAATCACCCCTTAGATGTTGAACTTCAGCAGGCCTGAAAAATTCAGAATTAACATCAACAACCACATTACCTGTCTTCTTGTCAATACCTTTCTCATCAAGACCCTTGCCAACCCACTCTATATTTTTATCAACCTCATTGAAAGCCATCTCAACAAACGTACGAACCGGATAAGTTTTGTTAGTAGCCACAACAAAAGTTTCAGGCTTCTCATATTGCAACATCGCCCACATAGCCTTGACGTAATCGCCAGCAAATCCCCAGTCACGCTCAGCAGAAAGATTGCCAAGAGAAAGCTTCTCAGCAAGACCCTTCTTTATCTTTGCCACGTTATGAGTAATCTTACGGCTAACGAACTCTAAACCACGACGTGAACTTTCGTGATTGAACAATATTCCCGAAGCAGCAAAAATACCGAACTTACGATAAAGAACAGCCATGTTGTGAGCGTAAACCTTAGCACAGCCGTAAGGACTCATGGGACGGAAAGGTGTTTTCTCATTCTGAGGAGTTTCAAGAACCTCACCAAACATCTCACTTGAAGAAGCCTGATAAAACTTAATATCCCTCCCAGAAGTTTTTATAGCCTCGAGAACCCGTGCAGCACCCAAACCAGTTATGTCACCAGTTGTTATAGGAGAATCGAAAGAGTGGGCAACGAAAGATTGAGCACCTAGATGGTATACCTCATCAGGCTTAGATTTTTGAATCGCTGTTATAAGAGAACCCTGGTCAGTCAAATCCCCCTCGATCCTATGAATCTGATTTGAGATGATAGCAAGCCTCTCCTCCTCCTTAGCACTTGTCCTTCTAAAAAAACCGTAAACCTCATAACCCTTATTCAGCAAAAACTCAGCCAGATATGAACCGTTTGCCCTTTTAAACTTGGCCGGTTATACCTGTAATAAGCGCCTTTTTATTTCCCATTTACATTACCCCCCATACTTCTTAAATTTTAAATAAAAGTTCAGTTTATAAGTTTTTATTTACACAAACATACAAATCATTTTAGAAGTTCACAATTTTTTAACAACAACTACATGATGTATTAATCCGCCGCGCAAAGACCATTTGACATCCACGAGGGAGAGGTTGTTCCTCTCAACTATTTCCTTAACCCACTTTTTTGATTTTAGAAGGGAAGGCTCCTCAGGGAACATATTGCCCTTATTGTCGTTCAGCTTTGTGTTGAAAAAACTCAAAGGCTTTATAAAAAAGTTCATAGGGCCATAAGTTGCTGGCCAGAAAAAAACAGCATGACTACCCTTCTTCAAAACCCTGCTGAAGTCCTTAAGCACTAGGTCAAGCTCCCCTGGCTTGAAATGCTCCATCAACCCAACATTCCAGATACCGTCAACAGAGTTATCCTTAAAAGGGAGGTTCAAAACATCACCGTTGACCTTGAAGTCTATGACCGGCGGATGATTACTAAAAATTACGTCAGCTATGTCCATAGCAACAAATCTCCTCTGACGCCTAGGTATTCTTATACTGGTTTGGGAGGTACCACAACCAGAATCAAGAAATATACCATCATTGGGGAAGTACTTATCCAGAGAATGAGCAACATCCCTGGCAATCACATTAGTCCTCACAAAAACGAACACCCTATTCAAGATGTTTTTCCTGTTAAGATTACTCCAGTGGGTATTCCAACTATTTTTTGTGTTTTCTATCATTCTTCATCAAAAATTTAGTGAAAGCCATTCCTGACTTTATAATTTTCTTCCTTATAGCAGGATTCTTAAGCTTCTTTGTATAATACCACATTATCCTTGGCCTGAAGTAGAATGACCTCCAAATCCTCCTGTAGTAAGCATCAAGCTGTTCTTCAGTCAATCCGCTAGGTACGAAATTATCTGCGTTAAACATGTTTATCTTCTTCCAGTCAGGATTGAAATTACCGTACTGCGAAGCAAGCTCCCAGGCCTTTGTTCCGGGAAAGGGCGTAAAATATGTGATGTGAAAATCAGTGAAAGGAACTTTCTTTACGAATTTAAGGGTCTCATTAATAGTCTCCTCACTTTCACCGAAGTTGCCCAGCATAAAAAGACCCTTAACACCTATTCCAGCATTCCTGGTAATCCTAACTGCCTTCTCTATCTGCTCAACAGTAACCTTCTTGTTCAAAATATCAAGGATCTTCTGCGAGCCAGACTCACAACCATAATTTACCTGCCAGCAACCGGCGCTTTTTGCAAGCTTCAAAACCTCTTCATCAACCATGTCAACTCGACCCATGCAAGACCAGGTTATGTCTATCTTCTCATCAATAATAATCTTACACATCTCCTTAAGCCTATTCCTGAAAACCAGAAAGTTGTCGTCCTCTATGAAGAGATCCTTAATCCCGTAATTACTTATTAAATGCTTAATCATCTTAATAACGTAAGGAGCAGAGTAAGACCT
Organism: Candidatus Woesearchaeota archaeon; assembly: GCA_964428965.1. Taxonomy (GTDB): domain Archaea; phylum Nanobdellota; class Nanobdellia; order SCGC-AAA011-G17; family VGLX01; genus JAWABC01. Next base: position 8,396 of record CAYSAF010000012.1, on the reverse strand, counting down.
GCAGACGTTTCCGAAAACACTCTTCTCACAAAAGATGCACTGACCTGGGCATCCACGTGAGGTAATAAGCAGGGTAGCAGGGGATCTGTATAAACTGTCTGCAGCTGGCTGGTAATATTTAACCAGGTCTGGAAGCAAGTCCCAAGCAGGCATGGGAATATCATCTAAGTTCTTAACATAAGGCATCTTCCCAGTCATAAAAACTTTTTTTCCTTTTTTCAAGACTAATCCTTTAACATTACCAAGCTTTTTTCCCTTGTCAAGACTAGATAGGAGATTAACTATTGTCAATTCTGCCTCTCCAAAAACACCCACATCGAAACTATCAAAAAGTTCCATGGTCTCGAATGGAGCAGCTGTAATGTGAGGCCCTCCAACTATCACCTTAATGTCTTTGTTCTGCCTCTTTACCTCAGAAGCTATGCCAGCTGCGTTAAAAATGGCCATGGTAGTAGAGGTTATACCGAGGTAATCGGGGCTGTCATCAAGAATCCTCTTAACAGTCTGCTCCTTGTTTAACTTCAATGCCAGAGAATCAAAAATCTTAGTTTCATAACCTTTCTCTCTTGTTATGGCAGCAAGTATGCTTATACCTAAAGGAGGCAACTCACTACCGCTCTCGCCAAGCTCGTTGTACAAATCAGTTAATGAAAGGGTAGGGTTCAAAAAAATTATCTTCTTCATCTCAAGACCTTTCCTTCAAGTTTTCCAAGTCATAAACATAAAAAACAGTAACGCCATTCATTTGGATAACATCATTGGATGAGTAGTTCTCTTTAAAATAGTTTACTTCAACACCTAAGGACCTTGTATCATAAGGGTTAGCCAACAGGTACCTTATATTTTCATTATTTGGGTGGAAATACTCAATCCTATCAAATATGTTAGGCTCTCTGCCTGTCTGCTGCTTAAAGGATTTATCAAACTGCCAGTCTGTAGAGTGTTGTGAACGCTTTATGTAAAAGTGAGTTATCATACCAGCTCCATAAAAGGTTTCATTATCAGAAAGTTTCGGTTCAAGATAGTTAGCAACGGTCTTAGCAGACAAGGTGGACAACCCCAAGCTCAACTCCATGTCACATCTCTCTTTTGCAAAAAGACACATAGCATCGTTGGTACGCATGAAATAAGGAGAAGTGGATAAGGCTATGCTAAATGAGAATATGACATAAGCTATCATGAGAATAAAGAAAAGAGTTCTGGAACTTACCTTAAAAGTTTCGGAAAGGAAAGAAACAATTTTTTGCAGAGATAAACCCATAAAAAATATGAAGAAGATCAGGAAGGGGAAAGCCAGCCTATCGACCTGCATGATACTTAGGAATAAGGAAAGGACCAGGCCAATAAAGGAAAAATAAATCAAGAACTTATCAAGCTTGGTTTTTCCTTTCTTGATTATTAATTCTAAAAAAATTGAAACAGCTATAACGAAGAGGACGGTATCAAGCAAATTAATCTTCAAGAATAAGATATGTAAATAGCTGAATATTCCAAAAATATTGAAGTGTAGGGTAGACATTTCACTGTTAAACTGCTGGTAAATCATGTAAGTATCATAAACGTTCCTCGGGTTTAACTTGAATGGCAGCAAAAAGAAAAAGAGGTAAGAAAGCAAAGAGAACAACATTGTTTTATTGAAGAACTTAACGTTAACATTAGAAGTATCTATCTTTTCAGCTATCTTCAGCTCTAAACTTTTAAGAAATTTTTTGATGTAATAAAGGAATTCAGAAAAGTACTTGTTAAAAAGGATTATCACAGCAAAGAGTGTGAACATCGGAGCTGTTTCCTTGGTTGCGTGAGCAAGACCGAGGAAAGCAAAAGACAACACAAAAAACAAGAGTTCCCTCCTAGAGTACTTATCAACGTTGTAAGCCTTCCACAAAAATATGAGAGAAGCAACAAGAAAAGCCCAGAAGACTATATCACCACGAATCCAACGACTCATAAGCAGAAGAAAAGGATGAAAGGCAAAAAAAGCGGTAACGAAAGTAGCAGAATACTTATCAAGAAGCATGAAAGCAAGAATCGCAATAAGAAACAAAAAAATTATGCCAAAAAAGTACATGGGAAGATGACAACCCCACTCCCCCTTGGTTAAAGGCTCGCCAATAAGAATCTCCCTACCTGGATAAAACATACGACTTACATTAGAGACCCCAGAAAAGTCCTGGCCAGAAAGCATGCAGCCGGCACCAATAAAAAGATTACCCAGAGGGAAGCTGCCGCTACTCAGAGTAGGAAAATAGGAATGCGGGTAAAACCATAGCAGACCTGCTGGCACGTTGGCCATGTCATCGTTCCACAAACCCTCCTCATTATAATGCGAGAAACGAACGTAAATGCCAAGAATTAAAATCACAATAAGCAACACTAAAATAAGCTTGTCATTTCTTAACTCGTGTAAAAACCCCTTTTTCTCAACAACCCATTCTTCCATGCCAAAAGATAAACAAAATCAATTTATAAAAATTTAGGTTTTCTATGTTACAAAATCGAAAATTTTAATAAGCCACACGCTCCCAATCATTATCATTTACCAAAAAAAGAAGCAAAAATGATAAGAAATAAATTTTTAGTATACGCATTAAAAAAATTAAAAAAATTAAAAGCTACAAAAGTAGGGGGGTATCTATACACAAGGGTAATACCCCAAAAAACAATTCTAGTTAAATGCGGGAAACACAGACTATACATCGATGGAAAAGATGAAGGTTTATCACCCTACTTGTACTTAAAAGGCAAATTTGAAAGCCCTGTAGTGAAGGTTTTAAAAGAATTCATCAAACCCGGTATGAGCGTAGTCGACTTAGGAGCCCACATAGGGTACATGACCCTGATCATGGCTGATCTGGTTGGCGAAAATGGAAAGGTATATGCCTTTGAACCAAATCCAAAAAATTTTGAACTTTTAAAACTAAATTCCAGCCTAAACAACTACAAGAACATCATACTCATAAATAAAGCCGTTTCAAACAAGACTGGCCAAGATGTATTAAAAATGGACTACCTCAACTCAGGAGCCCACTCGTTAAACTCACTCAACGTTCCTAATTTCAAAGGAGATGAGGTGTGCATAGACACAGTAAGTCTTGATGATTATTTTAACGGTAAAAATATTGATTTCATTAAAATGGATGTTCAAGGGTGGGAAGGACAGGTCTTAAGAGGCGCGAAGAGTGTATTAAAAAGAAGAGGTATCCTAATCTTAATGGAATTTTGGCCACAAGCAATACAAAACACATCCATAAACCCTGCGGAAGTGCTAAGAGATCTTGTTAACAAATACAATTTTGATATCAGAATTATCGATAACAAAGATAAGTTATTAAACACAGATGAAAAAATGATAATGGATTATTGTAACAAAAATGTAGTACCCAGTTTTTTAACAGGGAAAATGAAGGGGGAGGTTAATTTATTATTACAAAAGAAGGCGTAAATTCTGCAAATAACAAATATAAAAAACAATCAAAAAGATCCATAGTCTTAAATGGAGCAGCTGCAATATGGGGGACTCTCATCCATCTCAACCCCTTTCCTCCAAGTTTTCCAAGTCATAAACATAGTAAATATCAAGGCCTTTTACCCTTATAACGTCATTTGGTTTGTATTTTGATTTAAAAACTTCAGCCTCATCCTTGAACACGTTGTAGTAGGGGTTTATAAAAAGGTACCTTATGCTCTCGTTACCTGGATGATAATACCGGATACGTTCAGAAAGGGTAGCATCCCTACCCAACTTCTCATTAACATAATTGTCAAACTGGAATTTTGTGAGATGCTGGGAACGTTTTAAGTAATAGTTGATAATTGCGGGAGTGCCGTAAAATGTTTCATTCCCCTTCAGTTTATTTTCAAGATAGGGAAGAAGCACTTTTGAAGACATACCGCTTATGTCTGAAGACTTCAAGGAAGTACACTTCTCTTTGTCAAAAATGCAGTAGGCATCGTTAAAAGTGACAAAGTAAGGAGAGCTGGAAAGAGCTATTGTAAAAGAGACTGAAACGTAAGCTATCATGAAAACAAAGAAGAAAGGCCTGTGGCTTATTTTTAAAAAACTGGGTAGGGAGAGCCTTTTATCAGAAAGAGAGACGCCCATAAGGAAGACAAACATAAACAAGAAAGGGATTGCGAGCCTGAACATCTCCAGAAGCGTGAAAAACAAAGACACAAAAATCCCCAGGAGCGTGAAGTAAAGCATGAAGTTATCAAGCTTGCTCTTATTTTTTCTGAATATCAAAGCTATGAAAATAATCAGAGCAAAAACGAACAGGATAGTGTCCATGAAGTTAATGCTCAAAAAGAAGTTAGAGAAATACTTGAACAAACCAGAGATGCTGAAAGTTATCGCTGAAACATCCCTGTTGAACTCCTGATAAACCCTAAAGGTATCATAAACATTCTTGGGATTCAGATTAAAAGGCAGAAGAAAGAAAAACAAGAAACCGACTACTGAACAAAGCAGGTTCTTCCTGAATGAAGGAAGGTTTATCTCAGCCACAGCAAACTTCTCAGCAAACTTAACCTCCAACCTCTTAAATAACAATTTCAAATAATGCTTAACCTCAGCAAAATACTTACTCAAAAATATACCCCCACCAAAAATGATAAACATGCCAGCAGTTTCCTTAGCAGCAAGGGATAGGCCGAAGAAGCAGAAGCTGAGTGTAAAAAAAAACAGCTCTTTTTTAGAGGCCTTCTCAGCGTTGTAAGCCTTCCACAGAAAAACCAGGGAAGCAGTTAGGAAAACCCAGAACACTATGTCTGGCCTAATCCACCTGCTGTAGACCAAAACAGACGGATAGAATGCAAAAAAGGCAGTAACAAAAGTAGCACTATACTTATCTAACATGATAAAAGCCAACAAGGCTATCAGGAAGAAGAATATCAAACCAAAAAAGTACATAGGCATGTGACAGTACTTTTCACCCCTTGTCAAAGGCTCACCGATAAGAAGCTCCCTACCGGGATAAAACAGAGGCATAATTTCAGAAACCTGAGAGAAATCCTCTCCTGAAAGCATGCAGCCAGCACCAATAAAATAATAACCCAGGGGAAAGTTACCAACGCTCAATGCGGGGTAGTAATTGTGAGGGTAGAAAAAGAGCAAGCCACCTGGCACGAAAGCCATGTCATCAATCCACAAACCCTCCTCATTATAATGTGAGAAACGAACGTAAATGCCAAGAATTAAAATTATCACTACCAAAGCTAGCAAAAGCTTGTCCTTTTTTAGATCATAGAGAAAACCCCTTTTCTCAACAACCCCCTCCATAACAAAAGATAATCAAGAGGGATATATAAAAATTTAGGTTTTAGAATTATTTAGAGCCTTAATCAGCTCCCCCCTGCTAATAGTTGCAGAGCCAAACTTGCCAACAACGATGCCAGCAGCGTGATTAGAAATCTCAACAGCCTCAGCATAAGAAGCGCCAGCAGCAAGGGAAAGTGCTAAAGCAGCAACAACCGTGTCACCAGCTCCTGTAACGTCATAAACTTCCTTTGTTATGGCATCAAAATCCTCACAGCTAAAATCCATGCTGGTAGATTTAGTAAAAAGAGACATACCGTGCTCACCCCTTGTAAGAAGAACGTTACAATTAAACTCCTCCAACAACTTCTTACCGATCTCCTTGTAGTCCTCATGAGGGCCTACCATTGCTTTTGCTTCTGATAGGTTAGGAGTTATGAAATCACAACCCTTGTAAAAGGACTTGTTCTGCGGCCTTGGATCTATAATCAAAGTTTTGTTAGCAGAACGAACAAGGGGAACAAGGTGAGACATCAGATTCTTGCTAACGACACCCTTGGCATAATCAGAAACAACAACAATGTCACAATCACGAATAACCCTTTCGACAACGGCAATAATCTGGCCTTCCAAAATGTGATTCAAGTAGTCGTCCTCTTCGTTATCAAGTCTTATAAGTTGCTGCTTATGAGCAACGATCCTTGTCTTAAGCGTTGTTTTACGAAGAGAAGACTCAACAAGACCGTGAATGTTAATACCGCTATTCTGCAGAATCTCCTTAAGCATCCTCCCGTTGTAATCGTTACCCACCAAACCGATAAGGTAAGCCTCACCACCAAGACTTTTTATGTTAACAGCTGTGTTGCTAGCACCCCCTGGGGAATAAACATTCCTGTTAACCTTAACTATGGGAATAGGGGCCTCTGGAGAAATCCTTGAAACGTCGCCGAAGACGTACTCGTCAAGCATAACGTCACCTATCACAGCCACCTTCTTTTTTTCAAAACCGTTAACAATATCAACAAAGCTTGACATAATTAACCAAAAAAACAAATAGGGGGTTTAAATAAATTATTGTTGTGCAAGATAATCTTTAATTGCAAGAAGCACGTCATTAGGCTGGATGCTGCTGGCAAGCTCCTCAACATAGTCGTCAGTAAAGAAATACTTATCAAAAAGAGGTGAGACAAACTTCTTAATACGGCCGTAATCCTCAATCTCCCAGGGAGGGGTAGCGAAGAACAAAGCTATGGTATTCTTCTTCAAAGCAGCAGCTATGTGCAAAGCAAGGCTGTCAGTAGCAATAACAACATTACACCTGTTAACTACACCCATAAACTCCCCAAGTGTGTTGTTATAGTTGTTAAATATCACAGAAATGTTCTCTTTATTAAACTGATTCATGAAAAAACTCATCAAATCAACTTCCTCAGGACCGCCCAGAATTATAACCTTAAAATCGGACTCCCTTCTTAACCTCCTAACAAACTCAACAACCCTCTCCTTGCTCCAGTTCTTGGAACGCCACCTCGAACCAGCAGCTGGATTAATTGCCACAACAAAATCGTCATCTTTCACACCATAAAGAGAGAAGAAATTCTTCGCGTAAGCCAAATCCTTCTCAGAAAGTTTCAAGATATAATCTTGCTTGTTGTAAGGAAGCTCCACGGCCTCAAACATCATCTCCTGATAAGTCTTTCTATTCTCCATATTTAACTTATCAGAAAATTGGGTCTCGAGATAATGATCAGCAGCTTGGTTGAAAGAAGAGGGATGACCGTCCTCGTGGAAATACCAGCCATACTTCTCATCAGCCCTAACAAGGTTAGCGAGTAAGGTTCCAGGAGTAGTAGTTTCGAGAGAGAATAGAACATCAAACTTCTCCTGCTGCAACCTTAAAACAGTATCTGTATCGTAAACAAAAATCTTATCCACCAAAGGGTTGTTTTCAATTATGGCCTTATTATAATCAGTGGTAAGCCAGGAAATCATGGGATTACCGTACTTGGCCTTGATGGCAGGAAGCAGAGAAGTAGTCCTCAAAACATCACCACTAGCACCCAACTTTATTATGAGAACCTTCTTGGTGTACTGCTCATAAAAATCGCAAGCCTCACAACTCTCTACATCGTTATACTTAACCATATCACAAGCATAATTCCCCAAAAATGACCTACAATCACGCTTCCAGTTGTGCTGCATAAACACTCCCCTTGTTTATAAAAGCAGGTGTGAGTTTCTTTTTAAATTTATCTGAACAAGAAAGATTAAATAGTGAAATGATAGGTAAAAAACCATGGAACTGGGCCTGAAAGACAAAAAAGTTGTGGTCACTGGAGGAGCTTCGGGAATAGGAAAGGTCATAGCAGAAGCATTCGAAAGGGAGGGAGCACAGGTATTTATTTTAGATAAGAAAACAGGCTTTGACGCATCAAACGAGCAAGATGTAGAAAAATTCTACAGAAAGACAGGAGACATAGACATACTAATTAACAATGCAGGGATAGTCAAGGTGAAGGAATTTGAAAAACAAGAACTCGTAGAGTGGAAAGAACTTATACACAACAACCTACTAAGTGCGATGATATGCACGAAGATATTCGGCAAAGGAATGACAGCAAGAAAAAAGGGAAAAATCATAAACATAATTTCCACAGACGCGTACGTAGGCAAAGACCAGAACAATGAACTTGGGGTAAAATATGTGGTAGCATACGCTGCAACAAAAGGAGCACTGTTAACATTCACAAAGGCATTAGCAGTAGAGTGGGCAGAACATAATATAAACGTGAACGGAATAGCACCAGCATTGATAGAAACAGAAATGACAAAAGAGCTCTTCAAAGATGGAGATAATAAAAGAGAATACGAAAAAACACTGCCACTGCACAAAATACCAAAAGCAGAGGACGTAGCCAACGCAGCCCTGTTCTTAGCATCTGAAAAAGCAGACAAAATAACAGGGCAGGTAATAGCAGTAGACTCAGGATACCTAGCAAAATGATACTCCTCGACCTAAAGGTCGAGGTATCCAGTGAGGGCTAAGCATTAAGCTTTGCCTGATGTTCAAAATTCCAGCCACCTTGGCTCTGCTGGATGTAATGCTGAATGGTATCAGCAGTTACATTACCAACAGAACGGT
>CAYSAF010000011.1:347-32711 GCA_964428965.1 Candidatus Woesearchaeota archaeon | reverse complement strand
TTCATTTTCTTCCCCCGAGCAGTATGAGTCCGTTCTTTACCGTCTTCCACAATCCTGTCTTAAAGCTGTATTTTGTCATGAGCATCAACATCCTGTTGCATTACTGTATAATCTACCATCGCTATCAAAACATGCGTAACCAGCACCGCCGAATGGAATTTGTGCTTCTACAAGCTGATTAAATAATGTCCCATTACACACATAAAATTGACTGGTCCCACTGTCCCTATAAACCCCACCAGTCTTTGTAGCAGCAGAACAACTGACGCTGGTAATATTTGAAGGTATGACTAGCATATCGTATACTGTAGTTAGTTGGTGACCTGTGTCTGATGGAGCTGTTTTAAATGAGATATTTGCACCACTCGTGCTCACCATTATCCTAAACTCTTTTGCATCAGTCATGCTCACAAAATCCAAAGAGCTAACCCCAGCAGTACCACCAGCACGTATCTTCCAATCCCTCTCTGTATCAAAATATAACATATCACTATTATTAACACCATCCCCGAGAATCGTATAATTTAACGAGGCTGTACCAGTATTCGTAATCGAAGATGTGTTTGTTATTGTCCCACCATTTAAGTCAAGATTTACATTAAATAACTCTGTGACAAGACTAGGACTTGTGTGAGACGTGTCAAACACTTGCATCTTACTTGAAACATTACCAAGACTGATAACACCTTCGGGATAAGTGTTGAAACCAAAGAAAATCCTATCGATGTTATTGTCTGAGTTGTAGTCTAGGACGCTTGTGCAGGAATCAAAAGTATTTCCTACAACTGTTATTTCTTTTATGCCGTTACCGCTAGCATCGTCGAAGAAGAAGAGTGGAGTGCTATTATCACAAGCGCCACCAACACCGCCCTTCCAAGAATTACTAAAAAATGTGTTACCTATAATTGTATTGCCGTTAATCTGACTTCTAGAAGAATCAAAGTATATAGCATTCATCTCATTCTGATCAAAGACGTTATTAGTTACGACAGAAGTATCGCTTCCATTAAAGTATATTCCGTAGTAGTTGTAGAAACTGTGAGTGTTTGAAATCTGATTTGAGCCAGAACTCATGTATATAGCACTACCATACCAGTTCCTGTAAGCAGTAAAGCCATTTACCCTAACATCTCCGCGATTTATTTCTAGACCGTGCAATCCATTCAAACCACTCCAAACATTATTAAGCGTGTTCTCAGAGTCAGCTAAAGGTTCAATAACAATACCGCTACCCCTCTGCTCAACTACATGAACATAATCCAGAAACTCGGTACCGGACTGAATAGCAACACCCACATTTGAGTAGTTAGAACCATTAAAGTACATGTTTCTTATTCCACTTCCTTCTCCAGATAGGTTAATAATGTTAGTTCCAGCATCGAATCCTGAGTCTGCTTGTATGACTGTTGAAGGATAAGTTGTGTACTTACCACCACCAGTAGATAACCCTTCAAGCACTACACTATTTTTGTTTAACAGGATTGTTTGATTAATCAAGTTGATCCCAGAGACGTAGATATGACAACCACCACCGGTACAAGAATCTATCTTTGTTTGAATATCACTTCCGTTTCCAGGAATCACGTAAAGCACATCATTCACAGGCCCATAATAACCTGTTGTTGATAGGTTGCTCTGTCCGAGTATGAGGTCGCCGCCGAGCACGTCCAACACCCCCAACAAATCCTGATGGATGAGCAGGTCGCCGTTTATGGTGACGGTCGTGCTGTTGAACGTATGACCTGAGATGTTAGCTGTTTCTGAAATGTTTAAGTCTGTTATTATGCTTGAAGGAGTAGTTATTAGGTTTTCTGTGATGTCTGTGGTTGCCAAGACTACTGTCACAAATGCAAAGAGTATTATCAGCATTATTTTATTCTTATGCCTGCCGAGTTTGCTTTCTATCTTGTCGTTTATCTTTCTCGGGAACGAGAGAGCTATCGCTAGGAGGACTAAGAAAGTTAGGGCGAAGACCTTGAAATTGGGCTTAACTGCGTTCTTTACCCAGCTTTTTATCTTATCTTTCCCTATCCATTTTCTTATTTTTTCTTTCATATTTTTCCTCCCATTTTGTTTTTTAGAGGGTGATTTCATAGCGTTCCCCCTGCGGTCTTTGTAGGCTTGCAGCCCGCCTCTAAACCCTTATGGTTCGTGTAGTATTTATTAGGCGTATTTTTCACATTTGTCTCCTTTTCTTTTTTAACAGTACAAAAGCTAGCATCACAGCTATCAAAATCAACCCGATTACTGTTATCATAATCGGACTGTATTTCTCGGTGAATTCCAGGAAATAAGTCCAAAGTTCTTTTCTGAAAGCGAAAACTGAGATTGTTACTCCCAGAATCCAGAAAGGTCTGAATTTTTTCTTTCTGAAATCAAAACTAGCTCCTAAAATGATTACTCCAACTATTAGGAAATAGAGTTTGTATTTTTCCACAAAATCAAGACTTTTTTTTATCATTTTTTCAGTCAGAGAAGAATCTGCCACGCATCCCAGTTCAGAATCCCATTTCATTCCTTCAAGACAAGTTTTATTAGTTATTTCGCCAAGTTCTGTTAGGTTGTCTAAAGTTTTATTACCCGATAAAACCATCCCCCCTCCCCCCCTATTCTCCTCAGCCAAAGAAACAAGCTCTGACCTGAGAACATTAGAACCAATTCCGGGCTCAACACAAGGCAAAACCAAGGTCACCAAATCATTACCACACTCATACAAACCCAAATCCCAAGTTCGGGAACACAAAACACTATGACTGGAATAAACCAACCTCCTATCCAACAGAGAACCGCAAACAAAAACAAAAGTGCCAGAAACATTAAAAACAGTAACACTCAACTCAGAATCGATATGCTTACTAGAACTAGAACTACTAGAAACATTAACAAAAACAGGACTGAACTCCCTATCTACACCTTCTACTATACTAAAGTTATCAAGGACAAAGAAGGCTTGCAGCCCGCCCACTGAACCTAATGAAAGATTATTTTTTCCATCGTTACTGTTTATGTCTGTAAAATCCGAAGGTACTGAGAGGTTTTCTGCATAGATTAAAGCATTATTCAAGTCCAAGATTTCTACTTCTGCATCAATTCCTAAAGTGTTATTAAGCAATCCGTTGTCGGCTATGTGTATTCTCCTGTATTGTTTCTGCGAGGGGATTTCATAATCTGAGCATCTTTCATAGTCGGTTGCGTTGGCACAGACTGTCAGGTTAGCATCCCATACATCATAATTGTTTACCAAATCCAAAGTATAGTTCACCCAACTGTTATCGTAAATTATTGTGTTGTTCCAGTTGTTTGCACTTCCACTAGGGTTGTCTGTTGCTTGGTTCAGCCTGTTTATTCCGTTCTGAGACCATTCTATGCTCATGTTCACAGGTTTGGCATTGTAATTGTATGAATCAAAGACGAATCCTACAGATAAGTTAATTGTGCTGGGGGAAATTAATTGTGGTGTTTCATAGATGAAAACATCATCGATTTTGCCTATGACTCCTGTTCCTGCCCATCTAATTCCAAAAGTTCCTTTAGGTTGGATAGTTCCACCGTTAGGAAGGAAAGTATCCTCAAGGGTGAATGCGAATTCATCATTAATGTAAACGGTAGAATTATAATTTACTATTGTGATGTTCCAATTTTTGATTCTCTCATTATTCATAAAGTATGTAGTTCCATTTATTAATGTTAAAACATCAGTTTCATTCGGAACACCTGAAAGCCCATATTCCCTGTGTCTTAATCCTAAAGTATTTGCATCAGCTCCTCCTGAGTAGTTGTTTCTTACGTGAACATAATAATTGCTTGACGTGTCTACTCCTCCTTTCCAGTCCATCCTGTAGGCTATCCAGCTTGTTTGATAGTTGGCGGCTTCAAGCCATAGGTCATCATTCCTTATGAAGTATGTGAAATTTCCGAAGCCGTTAGTTGTGTTATATGCTTCATTGATTGCAATGCTTTGAGTGTTTATGTTTCCTAAAGAAGTAGTGTAACTTCCTATGTTAGCAAAGGGTTTTACTATTATAACAGCCCCAGTCCATGAGAGATTTTCTGCATCATAACTCTCGTTTATTACTTCATCATCTACTCCTTGACCGCCAAGCCAATTATAACTGACATCATTCACAGTGTTGTAATCTTCAAAGTTATCTATGAAATACGAGCCATCCACGATGATTGGATTGAGTAATGATATGTTCTGGTCATAATAGAAGTTTATAGTTTCTGTTGTGTTTGTGTTGCCTGAATAATCAGTTGCTTCTATTGAAAGGCTGTTGTTCCCGACAAAGACGAAATCACTATAATCAATATCTACATTTAGGCTGCTGTCATTGAATCTTGTTATCTTACTTTTTGACAGTAAATATATTTCCTCATCGGACAGGTAACGGTTGAATATCATCATATCATCTAATGTTCCGTTGAATAAACTTCCTATTCCATTACCCAAAGACCAAGTTTCGTCTAACCCGCCTGATATGTTAGAATCACCATAAATATTCATATCCATGTCAAATCTTGAGTAATTGTTGACAGCATCGTAACGTATTGTCATGAAATGCCAAGTATCCAAGTTATCATTATTAGGTTGTCCACCAGAATAAGAAGCTGTCCTAGGCGCTTGGTTTGAACCGAAACCCACATAAGTCCTTGCACCTGTAGTAGCATTATAAAGATTAAATTGGGGTAAGCTGCAAGTTCTCAGATTCCAATCACCTGACGCTTCTGATAATATAATCCCATTGCAACCTGAGACATCTTTTCTGAATAGCACCCATACTGAGGCTGTAAAACTCCCATTGTAATCATAATTATTATAATGGTCATAACTATAAGAGGCTGAGCCTGTTGCATTAAAACCTAAACTGTTATGGTTGCTTATTGATTCGTAAGTAGGACCACTAAGCACCCTGTCAAAACCATTACCACTCAAGTCAGATATTTGTGAGTCTGATTCTCCAAGTTCTGAACGATTATCAAAATTATACATCAATAACAAATCATCAAATATATTGTAACTATTATTATTCATGATTATGCTTACACTTTTTATGTTAGTGTCATCTATAGATATGTTCAAATCTAGAACTTTGTTGTATATTATGGAGTCTGTTTGGCTTAAAGCATAGCTTACGCTTATGTTGTCCCCTATATAATCATCATAAATTTTCTTTATATCCCCTGTTGATAATGTTCTGTTGTAGACTATCAGTTCGTCTATACTCCCGTTGAAATATCTTGTGGATAAGCCCTCCCAGCCTATGTACAGCGTATCAGCACCGATTATGGATTGATTATTTCCATGGTCTGTTGTTGAGGATAAAATTCCATTAACAAATATATCGGTATGACCGTTTTCCATGTCATATCTTCCTACAATCCAATCCCACTCATCATTTGATTTGTTCACTCTCCAACCGTAATTATCAGTTGATAATGCTGAACCGTCTTGTTCTTTAATTTCTACCCAGTAACCAGTGCCAAGGCTGTATCCCATTCCTAGGTTATCTCCTGCTGTTCTCATTATTCTTGAACTTGCTGGTTGAATATCACGGGGGTTTATCCATGCTGAGAATGTTATTGTTTGCGAACCTGACACCCCATCAAAATTAATAACATCAAATCTGTCGTTCACTCCATCAAAAGAATAATAACCACCATTCGCATCACCGTCAAAATTAGGGGCCCCACTTGCTGTAGCATTCCAACCATAACTTGAAGAATCAACGAGAGTGGTAAAATTCTCCCCTAGAGATGCGTTGTTGTCAAAGTGATAACATAAAACAATACTCGAGTCAGAGGCACAGTCGGGAACAACACTAAGATTAATTCCGCCAGGCTGAACCAGGTCATTTACATTCACTTCAAAACTGGCTGTTGCGTTAAGCCCTTGTGTATCTTGTCCTATTACTGATATTATGAAAGTACCCACCCAGTTGTTCAAAGCAGAACAGACTATATCACCAAGGATTAAAGAGCATACTGTGTCTGTCTCATTAGTGCCAACATCTACAAGTGTGGGAGTCTGATTGCTTTCCAAGTCCATGAAATAATCCTGATAACCTACAGAAATGTTATTATCAGCACTGTCCTCATCAATGCTTATTGTTCCATTAGAAATAGGCAACCACCAAGGTGGTTGGTTCAACATCTCTAAATTCCTAATTTCCGTACTATTTTCAACCCCTAAACTATCTTGTGCTGCTGAGAAATAAGTGTAATTCCCACTCAGAAGATTAGACTGATTAGAATAAAAAGCCCAGCTGCTAACATCATATTTTTGAAGATTAGAAAGGTATTGTTGTTGCAATTCATCAGATGTTAAAAGTTTATTGTAAACTCTTACTTCATCAATAGAACCGTTAAAAGGGTTTGTTCCTCCATTATCTGCACCGATTGATAAAAAATTTCCTGTAGTAGTTGCAGGTGCATTTGTTCCAGTGACTAAAACCCCATCAAAATAAAGAGACATTGGACTCTCTCTATTGGCGGGGTGAACATAAATAATATTATGCCAACCATTAGAACCATCATACCCGCCACTTGCCCCAACATAAGAAGAACCATTGTAAGTTCCAGCACTAACATAACTAGAACCATTTACAGTAATGCTCATCCTACTTGCTGCGTTATTGTATTTTGTAATAACTTTACCATTAGCACTTGGTTCAGCTTTAAACCATAAAGAAATCGTATAATTAGTACCTTCATTAACAATATAAGTTCTAGGGCTTATGTAATCATTGACTCCATCAAAACTATAGGCAGAACCATAAACCCCACTCACTAACAATGGGCAATCATCACTCTGACCACAAACATCAGAACCGTTATAAACCGTAGCATTATTAGTAGAATTAAGGTCTACTACATAAGTATCATTTTCCCCAAGACTAGAAACATTATCAAAATTGTACATCAGTAAAAGGTCAGGGTCATAGAAAGAATAGTTAGTCCCGTTCCAGTTCCATGTGAAATTAGCTAGGGCATTGTTTGACAGGAAACTAAAAGAGACGTTTATAGCAACTGAGGTATCATCTAAGGTTGTTCCATCGTCTGGTGTTGGTGGCACGAAGTCTATGGGCAGGGATTCAGGCAAATCATTTACAGTCACCGTAAACTCTGTAGAGTTTGATAGTCCTCCCGTGTCTACCACGCTAATATCAACAAGAACAGAACCGAAAGCGTTAGAAAGAGAAGTAAAAGTAGCTATTCCAGTAGAGTTATCAATAGAGAGAGAAAAGATAGAATCATTAAGAGTCCAGTTATAAGTAAGAAGATTAGTTGCGTCTTCAAGGTCACTCACGTTCAAGCTTAAATCAATAGAGAGAGGGGAGAAGTCTTCGTCAAGAGAAAAATCGCTGATAGGCTGGAATGAAGGGGGGGTGTTGCCTTGTTCTTGGGTGTAGTTAAGGAAAACAACCTCGTAAGCATTCAAAACTCCTAGTTCAAGAGTACCGCTATTAATAGTGTAAAGTGTTCCTGTTTCGTAATTGCTCATGTTCTCAATATCATTAGAAACCAAATCTATCGTCACATTTTTGCTGTTTGCTTGGTCTTTGTTAATAACAACAACACAATAACTGCCTGAGTTATTTCCTATAACTACTACAATATTACCATCGTCTGATGTGCTGTTTTGAACCATCGCTCCTGAAGGCATACAATTACCGAAATTCTTGGTTATGTTATAAGAAACGTAAACTTCTCCATCTGGGTTGTTACCGCCATCTAATTGAGGCTCGGAAATCATAGAATACTTCTGCGGATAGCTTGAATAATTCACCCCACCCTCTGTATAGTTAACTAATTCTCCTATATGATGATATTCTAAAGAAATATTGCTGGGATAAGAGTTAAGAGTTCCAGCATAAGCAAGACTTATTTGCATACCAAAGAAAGCTGTATTATTGACTTTATTTTCAGCATTACCTTCATTAAATTCGCTGATATAAATATTAGAACACCCATTTCCACTAGCTGTGCAGTTAGCAAAAATCCAATCATAATCGCTTTGAAGTTGGATATCGAAATAGGGATTTGTAAGCTGTCTATATCTATGGTAACTTGTGAGATTGGTAGAGAAATTTCCTAAAAACTGATTAAAAATTACCATCGAACCGATAGTAGGGTCATTATTAGACAAAGCAGGGCCTCCTACTGGAATGTTAGGATCATAGTTTGCAAAAGCAAAATAAGTAGCGTTAAAAAGCATGTTGTAATAGTCACTTCTTATACTAGCATTCCCTATGTCATTGCTTAAATCTGACAACCAAAAAAGGTTCAAATCTGGCTCGTTTTTTACTTCAATAATTACAGTTGAATTATAAATCCCACCGCTTGTTACGTTATCTACTATAGTAACTATATCATCACCGAATGAAGTGAAGTTAACAGGAGGACAAGTCCAAGTTACTGAAGAACAATTAATAGAAGTATCAGGGTTAACTGGTGCGTCAGCTATCAAAATCAGTTTAATGTTATTGTCATAAGCCCACTTGACAAATTCAGTAAGGTTTTCTGTATTAGTGGAAAGCCTCCAATCTGCATGCATACTAACCCTGATAAGCTTTATTCCTGCTTGAACTGTTTTATTCCTGTAAAAATCATAATCCGAAAGAGAATCTACCACGCCATCTGCGTTAGTATCAATGAGAGTTCCTTTTTGCATAAGTGCTTGATTATCTGCAACACCATAAAAATCACTCTTTACAGTTCCAACATCTTGGTTAAAATAAGCTGTGACATTAATCAAGTCTTGTAAATTTAAAGTTTGAATGGTTGACATATTCTCAATTAAAGCAGAGTCCTGTGCTGAACCGAAATAAGTGTAGGTTCCATAGGATAATCCTGATTGATTAGTATAAAACGCCCAAGCATTCGTGTCATACTTGTAAAGTTCTGAATTATAATGTTGTTGTACCTCACTAAGTTCCATACTCCTGTTATAAATCCTTATTCCATCTAATGTTCCATTCATAGTGTATTCATAATTAGCTACTCCAAGCCAACCTAACTGAAGATTAGATGTACTCGTACTAAATGAATCCAACAAAGTTTCTGAACCTACTTGAGCACCATTAACATAAAATCTCATAGTAGTACCGTTCCAAGTTCCAACTATGTGATACCACAAGTCTGTTTGAATAGCATTACCTTGAACTTTGTAATAAGTAGTTGCGTTTCTAATCAGAAATACCGGGTAATGTGAAGCAGTCTCTACATCAATATAGTACTGTCCTGCTGCTTCACTTCCTTTTGTTATAATATACTGCTGGTTGTTACCTGTAAAAGTTGGCCAACTATCCATCTTAACCCAAACTTCAAGAGTCATAGCATAATCCAAGCGGAGTGAAGGAGAATCTGGAATAATAACATTACTTTTTATACCATCAAACTTCAACCCCCCGTCATACACGCCACCAGTCCATTGTGGCACATCAGTATCTATGCTTGTCTTATTATAAAAAGTTCCATTATTACCGTAAGGACTAACGTCTATAGCTAGAGTGGCGTTTTCTCCTATTGCTGTGTTATTATCAAAGTTCATCATAAGCACAAGGTCAGAGTCATAGAAGCTGTAGTTTGTTCCGTTCCAGTTCCAATTAAAACTAGACAAATCAGGCACGGTAATACTAGCATTAATAACTACTGAGGTGTCGTCTATTGTACTTCCGTCGCTTGGAGTAGGACTGACAAAAGAAATGTCAGTGACTTGGGCTATGACAAAAACAGCAAACAACAAAAAAAACAAAACTATCAGGAGTGTTTTGTAACTCAAACCCCTTTTAGTCGAGGGAGATTTCATAAGAGGGATTTTCGTCCCTCTTGTGGTCTGCTTCGTAGGTAAAAGAACAGCGAACAACATAACAAAGAAAGCTAACAAAAGAGACTTGTAGGGGGAAATATTAAGGTCTCTCATTCTCCCACCTTTGTAGGCTTGCAGCCCGCCTGACTAAGAATTAGACTTTTATCTTTATTATACGAACTGGATAATCTTTTAAGTCGCAGGCTTCTTCCTTTTCCGAATTTAGAATTTCGATGGCTGTGGAGTCTGAGAGGTCGAATAAATCTATCCTGCCTTTTCTTCCTTTTAGTATAGCCTCTGTTATGACCTTGTGTCCTTGTTTTCTTAATTCTATCAGAATCTCTAGTTTCTTTTTTATGTGGGCTTCTGTCTCGTTTATTGAGAATCTCAGAGAATTCATCTGGCTTCCTACTCGGTTGTTCATTTCTATCAAGTTGAGGTTTTCTCTCTCCGTCGGAGTTAGGTAGTAGTTCATAAAGGAAGAAGTCATAAACGTTCTCGTTAATAAATTCTGCGCATATACTTGTCGTGATGTCTACTGGCGGAAAAGTTGTTTTAGAATTGTTATTTCGCATCTCTTCCATAAACTCAGAAATACTGCATAAAGGAATATTTAAGGCTTTCTGTTTCCCCATCCCAAGAATTTCTATCAAAAAAACACTCCTTTTTTTAGTTCACCCTTACTTGTCTTTTGTGGCGAAATAGTAAATCATTCCCATAACTGCTAGTATTCCTGCTAGGTAGTACCAGTAAGTTGTTTTCCACCAGCTCCCCTTTTCTTCTTGTGGAACTACTTTTCCTGTAGTTGTTGTTTCGTAAGGATTGGCAGGAATTCCATCCACACCTGTAGGTTCTGTATTTACAGTGGTTGTGTAACAAACTCCCGTGTCTTTGTTACAAGTGTATCCGGAATCACATCCTTCTGAGTTGCAGTCCTTATGACCTTCATCAACATTTTCACAGCCTCCAGGCAGAGGTGGATTATAAACGCATTTACTTTCTTCACAACTTATTGATACTGCCGTACATGGAACAACGCAGTCAGAACTTTTTTCACATTCCACCCTTTCTACTCTTATGCAAGTCTGTGAAGGCACATCACAGGTTAGTTCTGGGCTGCAATCAGAATCTGACTTGCATCCGGTAAACTGTTGGACGTTCTCAGTACATATGCCGTTAGAAGCGCAGAGGTAAGTTTTTTCTTCATTTACAGGACATCCTATTGTTTGGCAAGCCAAGTTGTTTTCGAGTATGTCTGTTCTGACACAGAGGTTAGAGCTTTTTTGACAAGTGTAATCTTCAGGACACCCCTCACTACTAATAGTATATTTGGCTTTGTCGCATTCTCCTGCGTAGATGGGCTTAGTGCTTATCATCAGGGGTCTTTCCCAGTAGCCTATCTCCTGACCTCCGCTAACAGAAGGACTGCCTTGGTAGGGGTTTATGGCTTTTCCGTAGCTTTCCAGGACTCCTGCTGTTCCAGTGCTCTTATAGAGAATGGCACTCATTATGTGTAGTTGGTAAGTTCCTGAAGCGAGTTCTGGAAGAATCAGCTCGTGAGAACTTTCAACGCCTGGGGTGAGAGTTTGTTCCCAATTCCAAATGTTAGGCCATTTCCAGCCGTTATTTATTCTGTCCATACAGCTTTTGGGGTCTTTTTGCCTTCCGCAGTTCTCAACTTCTCCTTTATCATAAACGGGAGGTGGAATGGTTTTTGTTTCCCCATTTACGTCTTTGTAAGTTATCCAAGCTATGAAATGAAAAGGCTGATTTTTTTTCCAATTACTTGTGTATTTAAAAATTACTTTGTTATTTTCTCCTTCTTTAAAATAGTGGGGATAGTTTATTATCATGTTCATCTGGGATGTTATTCTGAGGCATTTTCCGTCAAAAAGGTAATAAGAACTCAAAGTGTTCGGCGTACCGAAATTCGAGATAATCTGCTTGTTGTTATTTTCTGAAAAAGCGATGTCAGGAAGTCCGCTTCCACCCCAGCAGTCTCCTTCTCCCAAGTCGTAACAGCTTGGATAAACGTTACAGGCGTAAGGGGCTGGACCGCAACCGCAGATTACAGAATCCCCGTATGTTTCTGTAGTGGGCTGACCGGGATGGATTGCTCCGAGAAAATCTAGGAATCCTCCGTGGTACAAGCCTGCAATTATTATTATTCCCAAAATTACGATTCCTATTGTTTTATCTTCCATTTTTCAGATGTGCCTCACAAAGTTTGATATCGTTTTAGCACTTACCATCAGTAACGCTACAGGTATTATCACATAAGTAATCAGATAAATGAAAAATCCTGTTAGTCCACCTGTTTGTAATCCGATTGATTGTGCTAGATAACCCCAGATGTAATCGGGAGTGCTTACTCCGAGAGCAGCACCCTCTATCAGTTGTCCCTGAATAGTAACATGGTATTCTGGCATGAATGTGTCAAGACTTAAGAAAAGACAGAGAAAACCGAGACTTGTTTTCAAGTTGAACTCCGAATTTGTTATTTTGGATTTCAAAAATATGAAAAAGAACGCATAAAGACCTATGTTAAAAATCAGGAATTGAAAGATTGGACTGTTACCGTCAAAAAGCTTTATTATTACAGGCAGAGCTAAAACAAACCATATGAAAGCAAAAACCCCACTTGCTAGTATGTATTTCAGTTCAGATTTGGATATGGTCATCTCTTTCCTCCCTTGTGCCATTTGGCTGTCTGTTTAGGGCTTGAACGAGTCTTAGCGTAAAAAAATCCTCGTCCAGTCTTAGTTCCGTATCTATTTTGAAAACTTTTAAGGATTGATTTTCCGCTTCGTGTTAGAGGCATTTCTTTCCTCCATTATCGTTTATTATTCCGCTTATTCCGTTTTCTTTTCTTACTATTCTGGTTTGCATCTTTTTAGGTTCGAATGTTTTGTAAAAGCTTTTTTCTGCAATTTCTGTATTATAAGGTCGGCAGCTGAATACGTCTGCGTAAGCCCGGAGTTCGTCTGGGAAAGTGTGAATGGCGAGATGGCTTTCGGCTATTATTACGAATCCGGTAAGCCCTTCGGTTTGGCTTTCTTTGTCTTTCCACCGTATCACGTATGGCTGGGTTATCTTGTTCATTCCCATATCACCAGATAATCGGTTGAGGAAGTCGTAAACTTTTCCGAAATCTTTCAGTTTTTCGCTTTCGCAACCGAATCCGTCAATTATCAAGTGAAGCGTGTTTATTTCACAATTTTTCTACCTCAATCCATTTTTAAAATACTATGACTGATTACATCACTAAATCCTATTAGCAGGGTTAATTCCCATTTTTTTCTCCCAAGTGAGTTAATCTCTGTCATTCCTCATCCCACCAACTTATGTCTTTTTTTTAGTTGTGTTTGTCTTTGGACATGAAGTATATTACTGCTACTGCTATTATCAGCAGGGCTATCAGGTCCCAGTTGCTCTTTTTCTCTTTTTCTGCTTTTGCTTCTTTTTCTATTTCTTGTGGTCTTAGGCTTCCTTCGCTTGTTTCTACTGTCACTTCCCTAGTTGCGCAGGTGCTTGATAGGCTGGTTAGGTTTATTCCGTCAGAGTTTGTTGTGTTTACGTAAGTTGCCGTGGCGTAATAGCTGTAGGTTTCGTCTGGCACTTCGCTTATGGTGTATTCGTAGTAGCTGTTGTTTGTTCCATTAAATCCTGTTATGTTTATGCTTCCAACTCCTGATGGCAACGGGCTTATCGTCAGTATAAGGTTGCTTACTGTTATGCCTGAGTTATCAAAGTCTACTGCGAAGGTTATGCTTGCGTTGTTTTCCATGTCTTCTCCCAGTATTGCGTCGTTTGCGTTGTTTGTTGCTGCCCATCCGCAGTTTACTGTTGTGTCACCGATTGCCATTACCAAACTTGCTAGTAGCAGTATCGCTGGTAGTAATAAGGTTGTTTTCTTCATATTTTCTTCCTCCCTTTGTTTTTTTTCTTCTTATCCCAGTAAAACATTACGGCTGCAAAAATCAGGAAAGGTATGGCTACTGTGAGTGCCATCTTGTAAGCAGGTGTTTTGGCACCGCAGTCTATGAAACAGTCGTTAATGCTTTCACCAACTGAAAAATCGCATATTCCGTTACCGCAGAGGCTTGCCTTGCAAGAACTTTCTGTTTCGTTGATTGCTGCGTAACAGATTCCGCTAGCGCATTCGTTATCCTCGATGCAGAGTTCTCCGAGATTTTTCAGGAGTTGAGGTAGAATTACTACTCCTCCTCCGCCTCCTGGCGGTTCTCCTGAAGGCTCGTTTACTGTGAAACTTGTTAAGCTGCTGTTCTGGTTGCTTCCGTAATCTTCACCTGTAAAAGTCAGGATGTAATCCCCGTTACTCCCAACGCTGAAAGTCGTGTTGGAAGAGCAAGAGATGGTTGTGTTGGAAACTCCTCCGTCAAGTGTGTACCAGCAAGTACGAAGCGGTTCAGAACTCCACTTCAGAGGGATGTTGCTTTTCAGAACGTAAGTGCCAGTCGGAGCATCCAGTATTATGTTAGGTGGTGTTACGTCTGAATCATCAAAACCGCTTTCCACTTTGCTTGAGAGATTTTCCCTAAGTTCATAACAGGTAAGGTTATACCAGTAAAGTCCTGAGACGTTAGCTTCGAAAGAAGAACTGTTCCAGATTCCATCAGCATTGTTAGAAGCGTTTTCCCAATTCAGAACGCTTAACCCGTTAGGGTCTCTGGCATCAAAAACGCAACTACTAACGCCATCAGCATCGGAAATGTTAATCCACAAGTAAACTTCGTCATTCAAAGCCGGAATTGTTGGGTTGGTGCCGTAAGAACCGATGGTTGGGTAGTCGTTCCAGATCAAGTCTGCTGAAAAGAAAAGTTTTTCACTCGTGTTTATTGTTTGAACTCCTGACTGGTTGTTAAGGATGAAAGCAGAAGTTTTGATATCAGTATCACCAGCATAAGTGCATAAGTTAGAAAGGTTACTGTCAAAACATGTGCCGTTAGAACAACCCGTAAAAAGATAAACCAGATTATTACCTTGAGGGTCTCCTGTGTGATTGTATCCCAAGTAAATCCAAGCTGTCGAACCGAAATTCGTGCAAGCCCCATCATAAGTTCTGTTATAAGAATATCCCAGCTTGCAAAGACCGTTATTCGGGTCATCACCGCTAAGATTTGCAGTTGAAGGATCCGGGTTGTAACCTTCAAATATCCTGCTTGTGCTGTTCACTTTTCCGGAAAAGAAGTATTCTGTACCTCCGCAGTTTGTTGAGTCAAACATGCTAAGAGCTGATTCCACACTTTGGCATGTGGATGAAGTAGCACCGCAAATCTGACACATGTAAATGCTATCAGTACCCATGAAATCAGAACCGTCATCTCTTACTCTAACTCCGCTTTCGCTTATAGGCAAACACCTGTCGTTAGTAGGACAAACTGCTGTTTCTCCCACGTCTGCTCTTGATTCGTTATCTAGTATCCTTCTCCACCTAATGTACGCTGCGTAGTTAATATTTAAGCTGAGAGAAGCTGAGTCGTTTACTGGTAGGTTTGAGTCATTATTGTAAGTTCCGGAAGTTATCTGTCCGAAAGGAAGAAGAGTCCAGTCAGAAGTGCAATACGGCGTTACGCAATCTGTTATTCCCATATCAAGGGGGTAAGAAGCGTTAGGAAGCAAGCTTACTTCTCCTGCGCATCCGTCACTCATGTTAAAATAACCGAAATTAGACAGAGTCACGTTGTAATTAACTGCTAAGACTTCACTCATGAGAGCCACCATCCCGAAAGCTAGTATAAGATACCATTTTTGCATATTATCCTCTCTTCCAATTTCTGAACACGAAAAACAAAAACACAAGCCCTATAACACCCAAAAACAGAAGCAGATTCTTCCTAACTATCAAGAGAATTACGCTTCCGATACCGAGATAAGCTATTGCTGTTATTATAGTGGTTACTAAAGCGCTTATTCCCATAAGCCCTACTATTCCGCCGAGAGCTGCTTTTTTTCTCATTTTTTTATGAGTGTTTTTACGAGGAACATACCTACGATTAATCCTATGAGTATTATGGTAACGGTTGGGTATTGGCTCATTATTGAATAAGTTCCAATTCCGAGCACGGCATAGCCGATTATTATGATTATTGTAATTATTGTAATTATCGCAATCGCTGCTACTAGAGGAGCTATGCCTCTCTTATTCATCATTTCACCCAGCCGACTATTCTTCTGATGTAATGCCACTTCGTATTGGTGATATCTATTATCCAGCCTGCTGTTGTTCCAAACAGCATCACAAAAATCTGTGGCTTGTAAGGCACTACAGTCTGGAAGACAACTTCTGCCAGACTTGGAGGGCTTGCTGCGAAAAGAGTGAAAGTTCCCGGACTAAAAAAGTGAATCAACACATAAGAGATGTAACCACTTATCAGTCCAATAAGAGCTCCTTCCCTTCCCGTTTTTACTATTCTCCAAATATCACGACTGCGAATTCTCATTATTCCCTCCCTTTACCGAGTTGGCTGAGTATTATTAGGATAACAACGATTCCTGCTATAACACCCCACCAAGGGATTCCTGCAAAAGCTTCTTCAGTTAAGAATCCTAAATCGAAAGATCCTTTTTCTTTAACCAAACACACATTTTTGGATGAGGAACCAGTTCCTAATATTTTAAACATCCAATCTATCGTTGCAGCTTTTTCCCACCAACTTGATTCCACTCCTACAGTTGAACCTCTAACACAGTTAGGTTCTGAATATTCAGTATCCCCTTCATCTTCTCTCGGTATGCAGTTGTTATCTCTTTCACAGAAAGAATCCATTATTTCATCATCTGTGCTATCTTGAAATTCTTTTTTAGTCCTGCTCACACCACAATGATTTAGTAACCCAAGAGGTTCTTCACAAAGTTCTTCCCCACTTTGAATAACCCCTTTTCCTTTTATTATTCTTTCATCTTCTTTTTTTTCTGCTGCTGTTAATGTGTAACAATACTTAAAATTTCCTTCACCGTCACTCCACACCACACAATCTTCTATTCCGCAAGGGCTATCATAGCAATCTGCTTCGCTAGTATAATCCTCACATCTTACTATCTCGTCGCATTGAATTCCTGATTTGGTTTCCGATGTAGTCCCTGACAGGGGTGTGCATTTGTTCGCTTCACATTTCGAACAGGCTTGTATCTTTACTGCTCTTTCGCTGCAATCTCTTTCCTGAATTCTCTTCCAGAGCTCGTTTCCCTTACAGAAAGAAAGAGAGATATCCCTAGCTACACATCCGGTTCCGCAGTCACCGGTATTCGGATCGCATTTGTAAGCATCACAATCCTTTAATACTTTGTTCTGTATTATTGATGGGTTGCAAGTCCTGTATTGTTTGTAAACTGTGGTATAATCATCACCGCAGAAAGTTTTTCCTACAAAGCCTTCAGTACATATTACTGCTCCTTTTTTTATTAGAGTAAAAGTTACCTCATCATCAGGTCCCTGCTGGATGTGTTTTTTATTATCGTTACAGTAGAGGAAAGCTGTTGCTTTCCAAGTTCCTTCCACAAATTCTGAAGGTGTGAATCTGATAGTTTTAGCTGCTAATTGCTGGTTTTTTGTCACCGGACCGTGAGTTGCCCCCTTCCAAAAAGGCGTATTACTCAGCTGATAACCCCCATAAAATGAGCCGTCAGGCTTCTGCACGGAAAGTCTCAATTCAGCATCCGAACAATCCTGATCTGAAAAGAAATCTGCTGGTATCAGAAAACCTTCCTGGTAGTTGGTCTCATCTCTCTGTGTCGGACTGACTGCTATGCTAAACAAACTAAACATAAAAGAATCAAATCCGGAAACAGGTCTTACTTCCCCGCTCTGCCACCAAGGTCTGAAATCTTCAGCTAAAACAAGAATTGGCAATAATAAAATCGCCAATAACAAAAATGCTTTTTTCATATTTTCTTCCTCCCTAAATTTTTTTTTATCCCAGTCTGTAGTTCCAGTATTTCTTTGCCGTAAATGTCAGCAGTGATACGAGTGCTGCTCCGTATATTACTGCGTGCACCCATTCCGGAACCGCTGCTATTACCGTCAAATATTTAGCAAGTACCTTTCCCAGGTAAGCTGCTCCCGTTTGTGCCAGTGGCATCAAAACCCATCTCTTAAGATTCTCTCCCATTTTTCTTCCCCCCTCATAGTCCTCTTAGTTTGTAATGCAGCCAGATTATTATCAGAGCTACGAAGGCTGCTAGTATGTGTCCTGTGGTAAGCAATTCGAAGTTAAACCACATGAAATCGAGACTGAACATTCCCGTTTCAGGTCTGAACATCAATCCTATGAAAACGATTGCGAGTATTATCTTAGCAAGCCATCTTTTAAAATTGTTGCTTGTATGCCCGAAAAATATGATTGTCTTCCAATCCATCTTTTATTCCTCCTTTCTGTGTTTGTATCCCCTCATGAAAGCTGCTTCAAACGAAGTTATCCCATCGTCTTCAAGCAATTCTTCTTCAAAGTCTTCGTCGTAAATATCTTCCTCTTCCACTCTTTTCACCCTTTCTTTTATATGAGTTTGCCCGTTGCCATCAGGATTCCCAAATAACCCAGTATTACGGCTAGGGGTATCCTTATGATTGTTAATTCAAAATTCAGTTCGTAACCCAAAATCTTGCTGATTATACCAAGCAAACCGATAAGTCCCAGAGCTGTGAACTCCAAGATAGCTATGAAAATCCACTTCTGAACTTTTTTAGGTATGATTCTTTCAAACATTTTTCCCTCCTGTTATTATAACAAGCCAGAACAGGACTGCTATTATGGCAGCAATCCAGATGTGACCGTATCTCGTTTTAAAGATTAATTTCCTGCTCAGAAAGTAAGTTCCTAAAAAGATAAAACCGAGCAAGATAAGAGCTGACCAGGGCGGAGCAAGATTCCTAACGAGAACCCAGATAAGCCCGAAAGCTTTAACTACGTATTCCACTGCTGTGATTGTGTATCCCGCAATCGAATCTATCATGGTAACCCCATCGCTGAAAAGATAGGCTGCATCGCAGCAGAGAATTGCGGAGCCATATTGGGAAAATAATGATAGAAAGCTACCACACCAGCAATCACAAGTATTATAGTAAACCAGCTTTCAAAACTCCTGGCAGTTCCCGCATGCAAAGACTTGATAAACTGGGTT
Source organism: Candidatus Woesearchaeota archaeon (assembly GCA_964428965.1). Lineage (GTDB taxonomy): Archaea > Nanobdellota > Nanobdellia > SCGC-AAA011-G17 > VGLX01 > JAWABC01. The sequence goes on along the minus strand of CAYSAF010000011.1, from coordinate 13,762 downwards.
AGAACAAAAAAAGATATTCCCATAGCTATCAGAAAGAAATACCACTTTATATCAATAATCTGAAAGTTAAAAACCCTGTCAGCTACGAAAATAGCAAATCCGAAAAGAACAAACATAACAACCCCAACTATACTCCACTGAATTCCCTTTTTCTGAACTCCTATCATCTTTTTTTATCCTCCTGTCCACATGGCACTGAAAAGATTCAAACCCTGAACTTTTGTAACAAGTCCCATCAAACTAACAAGGACTGTAATCAGGGGAATAACCCACCAACGAGGTGTTCTGAATCTGTTAAAAACCTGTATTCTCTGAATCAGGTAAGCAGCTAGGAAATTAGCAACCAAACTACCCATCAGGAGAATTGTGAAAATCTTTGCAGCCAAGGATTCCTTATTTACCAGAAGCATCAGGAGTCCCGTGATTATTCCAGCACCGAAAAGCGCAACAGCATAGAGACCGGCGTACTTAGTCGATTCCCAGGAACCTTTCCTGACAAGAAAATAATAAACGATCCCGGGAACTGCAAAACCGAGAAGAAACCACAGAGTTTCAGCTATCATAAGACACCTCCAAACTTATAACTAACAAAAGCAAATGCTGAAAAAACAACAATCAAAGTAGTACAGTCAGTAAACATAACAGCTCTCAAAGCTCTGAGATTCCAGTCAGACAACCTTACCATAAGCTTCAAGTTCCCACCCCAATCCTGTTTATCTTAAGAGCTTTAGTCAACCACAAATAAATGAAAGCTACACTACCAAACAAGACTATAACCCAAGTAGAAATCATCTCACCACTGGGAAGGAGATCAAACCTCACCAGAATACCCAGCCCGTTAGCAAAAACGTGCATCAGAATAGCTTCCACAGTCTGCTTGGTAATCATAATCATCACAATAGAAACCAGAGCAAGAAGTCCAATCATGATAAGCTGTTCCGTCATGTTAGTGGTCAAACTCTTAGCAGTTAGGTGTATGAAAATGAAAAAGCTTATGAGCAGAGCAACAATCCCCAAAACTTTCTTATTAGTCCAGCTAAACGGACTTACCCTGAAATACTTGGTCAGGAACATGTAAACCTGACCGAACAGCCCATCAGATTCGAAAAAAGGAATTATGAAAACAAAAACGAGTATTGAAACAAAAAGATTCTGAGCAAAATAAGGAACAGCCTCAGCATACAACCCTATCATACTACCCAAACTGAAAGAAGTCTTAACCAAACCCAAAACAGACAAGACAATGTTAGACAGCACAAAAAAGACGAGAAGACCGACAAAAGCTACTGCAAAACTTTTGAGCCTGTTCGGAAATCTCTCGATGTAAATCGTCGGAATTTTCTCATTCCAGAAAATTATCAAAGCCAAAAAACCTATGATAGCATAAGAAAAAGCCAGTACCGGATTGTAATTGTAAGACAAGAACCAGAGAAGCAAAATACCTACTACATAAAGGAATTTAGCGTTTGAAACGAATCTGACAACGTCGTTAGCCATCGGTCTTCCCCCCTTTTTCCCTTTTTTTTTCGAAAAAAAAAAAGAAAAAAAGTTTTTTGTCCCCTAAGTCACGCTCAGGTAAAACGTTTGCGACATCGGCACCGTAGAAGTCACTGCTGTTCCATCATCTTTCTGGATTCCGAAAGCAGACAAACCAGACAAGGTATCAAGATACCATCCTTCGTAAATCATGCTTACTTTGATGTCACCACTACCTACTGCTCCAGCTCCTGCTGTTCCCCCACCTGTCGGGTTTTCGCCTGTTTTGGCTTTTATCCTGAAGTTACCTAAGTTAAGATCACAACTTCTTGTGATTCCCGTTGGACAGCTATCAACCGTCCATTCCATTATCTCGTCATCAGAGTTAGCTAGTGCGAGCCAACTTGGTTTGATTCCCCTAGCTCCGTTCTTTCCGTCCAAAGTTGCTGTAGTATAATCATACATCGAACCGTTGAACTCGAAGTAGAAGTGTATCTTTCCCTTGGGCTTACCTTGGTCCATAGCTGCTGAGAGTCCGTACTTGTCACCTGTTATCACATTAAAGTTTCTGAATATCCCTTCCTGTGCCGTTCCTATGGTTTCGTTATCTCCTGTTCCATCATAGCTGTTTGCTCCGTCGTTCTTGTTTCCAGTATCAGAGTTGAAAATGCTTATGGTTGCTAAACCGTCAGCCAAGATTAACTCGTTGGCATCGTTCACCAAGCTTGCTGAACTTACCGAACCGCAAGGCATCTTAAACTTAACCCTACTCGCGTAAGCTGAACTGCTTGTCAGACCGTAAATCAACTCTACATCATCACCGCAAGTCAACCCCTTTGTGGTTCCATCAGATTTGCTTCCCTCATCTTTGCCGTTAAGGAACATCCTTGCACTTTCCCCTGAGGTGTTAGTCGGATTCCACTTATATTTTATAGCCCCTATCGTCAGGGTGTTAGTCGGGTCTGAACACTTGCTACAATCAGTTAGCACATCACTTACGCCCCCTGTGTCTTCTTCCCCTTCTCCTCCTTCATCAGGAGTTGCTCCTAACTTATCCAGATAGCCGAGCTTCTCAACAAACAGAAGTGCTACTGCTGCTATAACAACAAAAACAAGGATAGTTAGCGCGGCATTTCCTTTCTTGTGTTTTTTCATAAAGCTTCTCATCTCCCTTTGTTTTTTTCTTTTTTTGTCATCCCGAGCTTTTCGGCGTTCTCATCACAACCCCCCTCTCTTTTAGAATGAGCATTTGAGAAGTTTTTTAAGAGGATTCTGCTCGGTTAAGATTTCTTTTAAGGGTTAAGACCAGCTTGGGGGGGTTCAAAAAACAACCCGGAACTCTTCCTCCAAAAAGTTTTTTTTGGAAGACTTTCTTATACGAAAGTGAAACAAGTATATAAATCTTACCAATTAAAAGACGTTAATACTTACTGTTTTGTAGCCAGTTAGTAGAAAGATTTATAAACTTTACGCATTTACAAAAAAGGCATGCCAAAAGAGGTAGAAAAAGGCTACAAGCTAATCAAGAAAATAGAAGAGCCTGAAATATTTAACGCAGATACTTACCACGCTAATCCTAACACTCTACAAATCTCAATACCCAAATCAGTAGTAGAAATTCACGGAATAAGAAAAGGACAGAAACTCAAACTACAACTCCTAGCAATATACGAACCGAGTGAAGAGTAACATAATCCCAAAATAAATCATGCTAAAGCATGGGGCTTTTAGCCTCGTGCTCTTCCAAGATTCCGACGCTGTCGGCTTTGGAATCATCACACAAGCTGTATGGCACTGTTACGAGTGCCTGTCGCTCAACCAACATGGGATGAGCGAGATTTCGACCTGCATTAAGGTCGGCGTTGAAATGGTGTAAACCGCAATGGGAACAAGAAAAACAACCAAGGGAACGAGTACCCAACTGCCCACATCGATGGCAGAGTTGGGAAGTATAGTTAGGTTTTACCCTAATTACTTCGATGCCTTTTCTCTCAGCCTTGTACTGGATAAAGCTTTGAAGTTGATTGAAACTCCAATTACTAATCCAATAGTTCATTCTCTTTCCTCTTCGTTGTTTTCTTATCCCTTTGAGGTCTTCCATAACGATTTTGTTCCCATCAAAGTTGGAAACGATGTCTTTGCTGATGTTGTGGTTAGTCCAAGCCATAAACCGTTTTTCTCTTCCAGAAAGCTTCTTGAGAAGCCTCTTGCTGGAACGAGTGCCTTTAGTTTGGAGTCTGCTACGCAAATACTTGAACTTCCTCTTAATCTGCTTGACTTTGGGAGAACCATAAAACCTGTTGTTGCTTGTGACTGCGAGATTGTTCACTCCGAGGTCAATGCCGAGAACAACATTATGCGTAGTGTCGTTAACGACATCAACCTCTCTGGAGAACGTGAACAAGAAGAAAGTTCTACCTTTCCTATCCATTCGCAAGAGGCTCTCATTGATTTCCCAACTGAAATACTCCCTATAACAACTTGGGATGTTCAGTTTGAAACTCTGCCTCCTCTTAAGCAATCTAAGAGAAAGAATATTCCCTTCGAGTTTGGCACTTCTCGGAAAATTATATCTAACAGAAGCATGATTGATAAGGGGTTTGGTTTTAGCCTTTTTGACTATCCCACAGGCTTGTTTGATACAAGCGACAGCAAGTTGTGCTGGCAGAGTTCTTCTCAAATTCTTGTAAACAAAAGGATGAAGCCTGACATTATTTCTTATTCCTTTCTTCCAAGCTATGTTAACACAGAATTGCATCCCTTTAGTATAAGCTTGGATGGTTCTGACTGTCTCTTTGGTTGTGCTGATTTTGATTTTAGCTGTTGCGACACTACGCATACCAATCATAGGGAAGAGCAAGTATTTAAAACTATCGGAGGTGAAGTTACGGGCTTCCTCCCAACTTTAAAAAGTTGGGTATCCACCCTAACGATTTTATGAACTTCAACAAAACAAACCTGGAAGCCATGCTGAAAAACAGCGAAAAAATAATCTCAGAACACATAACCCTAAACCAAACAATACAAAAAAAACTCGAACTATTCTCCCAAGACACTTCAAACACAGACGCAAACCACACCAAAAACCAGATGAGAAACAACGCAGAAAAAATCAACCAGTACATAAAAACTAGATGCGAAATCAACAACGCATTAGCCTACCTCAAAACCATAAAAGAAATATACACGAAATGACCCAAACCTTAGACCAGGAATACGACAGGGAACAGCCATTCCAGAACTGCTACGCACATCACATACTCAGAAGACAAAACATAAGAATAAGCAGAATCAATCAGGGACTGGAAGAAGAGATACTTAACAGGAAATTCAACATCCCATCAAGCTGGAAAAAACCATTCTACACCAGACCGAAACTGGAAATAGGAATATTTGAAAAAAGCCATTACATAAAAAACATGGATTTCCAAACCCTAACCGGAAAAGGACTGGGAATATACGGACACAAGAGAACAAAATTCTTCGGAAGCGGACTCAGAAAAAAAGGTCAGGAAATAGTCCTCTCAATACACAAACTCGGAACCGCCAACCCAAACCCGGCAACCAACATGGGAAGAATCCTAAACCAGCCATACAAAGGAATACCGAAAAATCACAAGATAACCTACGACCCAATAAACCAGTGGGTAAAAATAGAAGGACCCAACTCAGACAACACACCATACCATCTCGAAGGCAAACCCAGAATCCGAAAGAGATATGTAGAAGACACATTCACAAACCTCATAGCAAAGATAAACGACGAATACGTAGACGAAAAGATAACAGAAAAACTGGAAATACGAGAAATAATAGCAGGAATAAGCATAGAAGAACACAAAGTAGTATGCATCCCGAAAATGGGAGACCCCGTAAGAATAGGAGTGATAGGAACAACCGGGTCAGCAAAAAGCCTGCTCTTACACGCCCTCATGGACCAGATGATACACAACCGCAAATGGGCAGCTCTCATGCCTTACCTTAACGACTGGAAAAGTGAAACAGACACTTACAGCACACCTACCAGAACCACAGAATTCAAAGTGATGCTTAACAACTTCGGACTTGAACCCATGAGTATGCCAGCAGTATACTTCCACCCCCAAACGGGAAAATACGACCGTGAAGAAGAAAAAGCACTCAGTCCGGAAAACCAAGAAGTAAGCTATTACATATCCCTAAACTGGAAAGAAATAATAAGCAAAGGCAAATACAACTTTCTATTCGGCAAATTCTCAGATATGAAACTCGAAAAAAGCGCTCGAAGAGTTCCCTGGCACAGACTCAGCGAAGCAGAAAACACAGCAGACGTATTCAACATCCTAGGAGACGCATTCAGCACGAGAACAACAGATTCCAAGGGAAACGTGATAACCAAGATAGAAAACGAAGACTCTTTCGGAAGGATAATAAGCACATTCAAATACCTCTTCAGCAAAGGACTTATGGACATAGACTCAGGACTCAGAAGCACATGGAAAATACGAAAAAGAATAGAAGAAAAAACAATCCAAGAACTCGAACTACATCCGATACTAGCAGCTATGAAATGCAACCTAGTACCCATATTCAACACACAAAAACTCCAGTACGTAAACTTCGGAGAAACCAACTTCCTAGCCAACTACATAAAATACCTAACCAAACTCATACTCGAAACCAAGAGAAACACAAACACATTCGAAAAAGAACTCATAATACCAGTAATCGACGAACTAGAAGAAATACTGCGAATGGGAGCCAACGAACCAATCATAGAACTAAGCGCACTAGGAAGACAGGAAAACATGGGATTCATGTGGGGAACGCCAAACTACACCAAAGTCTCAAAAGAAATACTCTCAAACACACACTACCTATTTGCCATGAAAACCAACCTGCAAGAAGAAAACACGAGAATATGTAAAGACTACGGAGCAAGCCCCATGGTCAAAACAGACCTGAAAACCCTGAAAATGCAATCGGAAAAATGCAAGTGGGAAAGCTACCTGTTTCATACCAAACCAGTCATCACTTACGACCTCGACAACGGAGAAAGAGAAATACGAGAAACAGAGCCCATAAAGATAATAACTTTCCCACCAATGAGCGAACACAAACGCCCCCAATCATAACTTATGAGTAACAAAAAAAATATGGGATGGGAGGAAAAAGAAAATGGAAGAAGAAAACATAATATACGCACCCACAAAAGAAGAAAAAGAAAACATGATAAAAAAATGCAACGAAATACTCAAAGTGATGGAAAGAATGACCATGCCGCAAAAAGCCATGACACTACAAATAGTCACAGAAAGCCTATACGAACACTACCGCATAAACAAGGTAGAAATAAGGTGAGAAAAAAGATGAAACTCATCTTACTCTTACTAATCCTCCTCTCAGGAATAGCTTTAGCAACCGACGTGCCAAGAGAAAGAATAATAACAACCAACATCAACATCACAGGAACAAGCTGGACCGACAACCTCTCTTGCAACCCGGAAACCAACGAAACCACAGGAAACACCCTCATAAACGTAACGATAGAAACAGAAGACCAAACAGACAACCGAATCATAAAACTGGAAAACGTGAACGCATTCGGACCCAACTCCTACTCAATACTATTCACTAAGTGGATGAGCTGCGAAGACATCCTAGAAAACCAACTCCTAAACGAAACCCTAGAAATGTTCAGAAGCTGCAACGGAGAAAACTGCAAAACCAAATACGACGAATGCGAAAACACAAAAAACAGAACCGTAGAAAGCAAACAGGAAGTAGACGAAGAACTAGCAACTTGCAGAACAGACGGGGAAATCTGCCAAACCAATCTTACAGAAGCCAAAGACAAACTAATAACCCTAACAAACTGCCAATACAACCTAAACAACGTAACAAACACCCTAGAAGAATGCGAAAAGAAAAACAAAGACTCACCCATATACTATGCAGTAGCAGGAGGAATAGGACTAGCAATAGGAATAGCAATCCAATCATACAGAAAAAAAGATAAAACCAGAAAAAGCATAGACGAAAAAAGACACGGACAACCCATAGAATACGGAACAAAACAGCCGTGGGAACTTGAAGAACCACCACCAGAATAAAAGGAGGATTTTATGCCTAAAGAAGGAACAGCAGAACCAACACTAGACATACCAATCTACCCAGTATACACCTTCCCAAACGGAGCAACAGCACTACTCAGAAACAGATACCCCTGGGGAAAAAACGACAAAGGAGAACCGCAAACCAGACTCATACTCTACCCTTACAAGGATTTCAAACACATGTACGGAATCAGAGACCAAGAACTGAAATACGGCACATACATAGAATTCATACTACCAACAAAACACATAATACCCCTAAACGAAGACCCCACAAACGCCAGATACCTAGTAACCTACGACTACAGAACAAAAGAAGAAAAAACGATAAACGCAGAACTGCGAGCATCCCAAATCAGACTCGAAACCGCAGAAACAATAATACATGAACAAAACATAGAACTAACCAAAATAAAACAGGAATACGCAGAAGTCGTAGAAGAAGGCAAAGACTGGGAACCCGTAGCAGACATGGTAGCAGAAAAAGTATTCAACAAGATAATGGAAGTCATGTTCAAAAGAACACAACCAACAGAAACCCCATACTAAAAAAAAAGATGGTAGTGAAAGAAGAATTCGAAACAGACGAGGAAATGATACAACTCGTGCTGGAAACAAGAGCATACCTCAACGCAATAAAATCCAAACTAGAAAAATACAAAAAAGAAAAAACTGAATTCACAAAAGAAATAAGAGAACCGCTCAACTTGAACTCAATAAAAACAGACAAAGTAAAACAGTTCATACAAGACACAGAAGACGCAACAAGACTCATAATACCCCTACTAGACAACACCAGAAAAATAATAAACAAAATAATGCCACCCACGAGAACAGAAATAACAAAGCCGGAAACAGAGGAAGACTTCTGATGGAAAACGGACTCTTCATAATAGGACGGGAAAAACTAAACACAAAAAAAGACGGAACAGAAGCGGTATACATCCAGATGATACTCGAAAGAATGCAAAACAAAAACAGGATGAAAATACAAGCCAACAGAAAAACAAACTACATAACAGAAAAGATACTCGAACTCATAACCAGAAGCACAGGCTGGATCGTAGACTCAAAACAAGAAAAAACAAAAGAAGGATACCCAATCACAGAATACATCATAAGAAGAACACCAGCCATAGAAATAAAAGAAAAATGAACATCAAAAGAAGTTTATTTTGGACTGCAATGTTTTTCATAAGCATAACGCTATTCATAAACATTTTTGCTTACGCACTATTCCTCCTTCCCATAATCCCCCAAGCAAATCAGCTTTACCGAGATGGTCTTATTGTTAAGAGTTCAGGCTTTCATTATGCGATGGTATTTGCTCACGGTTATTGGAATGGGGAAGCGCATTATACTTATTTAAATGATGACAGATACCTTCCTGACAGCCAAAATATTCCAACATTAGAATTGATTAATAAACTTAAAGCTGAAGGATACAACCACATCTGGCCCTGCCAGTATGAAACTGGTGACAGCGATTTTATTGACGGGCGTGTCCGTTGGGATTCCCTAAAAAGTGTGAGCAGAAAGAAAAGTCCAGGACCGAGTTTTCCAGTTTGGGCTGGCTGGTTCTGGAGGTTATAAAAAATGGCAGACCTAAGCTACCCAGAAGAAAAATACGAAGAAATAATAGAAGACAGGGAAAAAGCCAGAAACCCGATAAGAAACATAAACAAGTGGGCAATACTGGTTATCGGGGCACTAAGCATGATAATAGCTTGGTTGATAATGTATTACGGCGGACCATACTACATGTACATCATAGAATTCGGCATCGCCTTCGGAATACTTTACTTGTTAGCAAACCAGACACCAGCAACGGGATTCATAGACGGAACAGAAGCAGAAATAATCGCCTACCAGGAAACAAACGTTAAAAGACAAGTAGAAAACATATACGGAATAACAATCGGAGAAGGAGACTTGATAAACACCGGAACGTGGTTACACAGAAGCCCCTGGAATGGAGATCCTATGATATACGAAATAGGATACAAAGTAAAAAACAAAGCAAAATTTTTCAGTGTAAGAGTAAACGCTCTGAGAAATTACATAGGATACGAAGGGTGGAGCCCCAGAGACAATTCATACAAGGGAGAAAACTACATAATAGTCAGACAGAAAGTACCGGTCTCAGACACAAGATTTTACAGACACGTACCAGACGTAGAAATAAGAGGAATGTAAAACTGACATAAAAATGGATGAAACAACAAAAAATTATATAGACCAAAACCTTAACAGCCTGTACAAGGCAACGCAGAAAAACCTAGCAAGAACAATAGAAGAACTGAAAAAAACAAACCCGGAAAACCCTGCTATCAAAATAAGAGAAATGAAAGAAACCCTTGAAATCCTACAAACAGTTATAACAGACCTAAAAGAAAACATAACTCAGATAAAGCAAACACAAGAAGAAATTCAAGAAAAGACAAACAACTTAGAAATGGATGAATTCAAAAGAGACCTCGCAGTTAGATTAAAAAGCATAGACCGAAAATTCAGAGACCTAGACATGGATATCACACAATTAAAAAACAAACCCCCTTAAGTTTCACCACCAGTTATAGGTAACACGCTCAAAACTTTCAATCAATTAAAGACTTGCCTAACTATTAGAAAGAACAGTTTCAAACATAGAAAACCCACACTAATATAGCACCCCTACAAGCACACCTCTCACCTGAGAAAAACGAATCCTACCATCAACATAAGCGTTATTATCACCTTTAGTTATGAAATAAGTTCCATTCTCATCAACGCCTTTTTCTATAATCCTATGAGCTATCAACTCAACTCCGTCGACGTAAGATATTATATCACCTACAAACAAATCGCCTTCGCTCTCAGGAAACATCTCAATACCTGTAGCTTCCTCATCGAGAATCGGGTCCATACTATTAGTATCAATGTAAGTGGCAAGAGAAAAGTTACCGGGAACGAAAACTCCGCCGTAAAATAAGTCACCGCAATTAACACCACCTTGAACGTTCTCAATCCGGTTGTGAGGAGATTTCTTTTCAACAGTAGGACTAACAGGACAATCAGTTCGAGTCAGATCGGAATAAAAAGCGTGACCAAACCAGCCAAGACCTAAAGATGAAACAATACAAGAAAGAAGCAGAACATTCATCCAGTCAATCACACCCCTTTTTATTCTACCCATTCATAACCGCACTCCAAACATCTGAAAAAGTATCTGGGTTCATACCATATTTCTTTTCCTTCCTGACGCCTAAACGAACTCTGGTCGTAATCAACTTCCTCACTTCCACAACTGGGACATTCTTTCATACAGGTTTATAAAGTTCGTGGCAAGGATACCCAACACTTCAGTGTTGGGAGGAATTGCCACTTTTCACCACCTATAAGTTTAAATACAAGTTCTATCTTACCAATCCCTGAAGATAGCTTAAAAGCACTCCCGTAAAAGGGAACAACGGTTTCGAAAGCGTTTGACTCTTCAAAACACGACCACAACCTACATGGTAAGTGGTCTTCGGCATCTGTAACAATGCCATACATTCCAAGTGTTGATTCCAAATCCATTTTAATCATAAAAGTGGAACTGCGGATGAGCTTAGGGATAAGTAATCTTTCAAAAAGCGTAAAGCCCTATGCTTTAGCATAGTGGATAGCTTTTTGCATGATTATGGTTTACATTATATCTTTTAACCTTTTGTAAGTATCCTGTGTTATCTTTATCTCTCTTACCTTACCTACCGGTCTCCCTTTATTTATGGTAAAAGATTCTATCAGTCCGTATTCATCTTCAAACTCATCTAGTATCTGAGTCATCCTCCCTTTTGTCAGAGTTGTTTTTTCTCTCAGCTTAAACGAATCTATCACCTTGTTATTTTCATACAGGTTTATTATATCTCTGAGTATGCTTTTTGCGTTATAACTCAAGTTGTCTATAATCTTTTTGTAATCCGAGTCTCTATACTTGTCAGCATATCTTTTTAAGCTTTCTGTGTCAAAATCGTTATTGACTAAGGAATAATATGCCAGTTCTAAAAGTATCCTTGCCGAGTTCTCTTTTTTGCTTATACCTACAATCAGATTTTTTAAATCTTCAGGCAGCTCACACTCTGCTAATTTAAGTCTTTCATCCAATATCTGTTTCAATTCGTCTACTGTGTAATGAACAAATTCAACCGGTTGAAAAAAGAGTGTTAACTTAACATCACTTTCCAAGTTGTCTATGAAGTTGATATTATTAGTTGCTACTATTATTGGGATTTGTGTTTCCCTGTATATTAGGTTGAGTTTTTGCATCAAGCGATCCAGTTCCATTATTTTGCTTATCTCATCGATTATTATTGCTCTGGGTTCCTGGTTCAGGTGTTTTAGAAATGTGCTGATTAACTTATCGCTGTATCTGTAATCCAGTCCTGACAAGTCTCTTATTATACTCATCCACTTTTCGTTTTTCACTCCTGAAGTGTATTTTATGAATCCGTTGTACTTATGTGTGATATATTTTAAGGTGGCTGTTTTGCCTGTTCCAGAAGTTCCCCTTACCAGCAGATTCTTTCCTTTGCCAAATGTTTTGTATTGTTCTAATGATTTTTCTATTTCTTCAATTTGGCTTTCTCGGAATAGGATTTTGTCTGGTATGTAGTTTTCTGTTAAATATCTTAGGTTCATATCACCTGTTATTAAACACAACTCGTATATAAGGTTTTCGTGTGTGTGTGTCTTTTTTGAAAAACTAAACAGATAAATTTCTTGGGAAGGTGTTCATTTTCTAAAAATATAAAATAATAATTGTATAATACATAATATAATATAATATATATTAACACCAAAAAACTTATATACTAAATAAAACAGTTTAATAAATTAATAATATGTTATAATATATTAAACAGATAATATATTTAAAAGTTCGTATAAAATTCAAAATGAAGGTTACTCATCAACAAACATCTGTTTAGTTTTTCAAAAAAGACACACACCAAAATTTCAACATCCCATCACCTCTTAAAAATATATATTACAAAACAACAATCTTTATAATTATCTAAATCCTATAAATAAGAAGCCACTTGTTTGGGAACTTGGGCATAGCATCAGTTTTTTAAAAGGGAAAAAAAAAGATGGAATATAAGATTATAGGTTACAAAGAAAACACAAAAAATCCTAACTACCCATTCTTACAACTACAAATATCAGAAAGAGAAATAGAGTTCTTTATGACAATACCCATCAGCCTACTCAGAGAACTAATCACAGAAAAAAATATAGGGAAATTCTCACATCTCGTAGGATACACAATCAGAATAGAAATAGAATGAGGAGGAAAAAAACATGTTCATAATAATAAAAACTGAAGGGAACACCATAAGCGTAAATCTCCAAATAGATAACCCGGAAAGCAGAGAAGAGATAAGCAGGTTTATTGTAGAGCTTGAACTGATAAAAAAAGAACTTTTAAAGGAGTATGTAAAATGGAAACAAGATTAGGAAATGAGAGGACAACCTCAATATTCAACGGAATATACTGCCAGATACTAATAAGAATAAACAATGACAAAATACTGATCTGTGGGGAAGATGACCAGGAAAACCCAGTAACCATATTAGAACTAACACCAGACCAAGCAACGCAGTTCGAAAATGCAATCAAAGAAGCTAAAAGATTAATCTACCAGAACATAAAAATCCCAACACCAGATGTATTAGCAGACCTCCTAGAGGAGAAAGAATTTATAGAAAACGGAAAGATAAAAAAAGAGAGCGGAAAGATAAAAAAAGAGAGCTACCTCAAAAGGATATTCGGAAAACAAAAAGGAGAGACATGAGTTTCTGGAAAATAATAAAATCCAAATC
>CAYSAF010000011.1:0-337 GCA_964428965.1 Candidatus Woesearchaeota archaeon | reverse complement strand
AGAAGACATATACTGGAGCATAAAATACGAACTGGTAATAGACACAGAAAACCATACCAGTATGCTGGGAAGTATAAAAAAGCTGATAACATTAAAAAACATACTGACGCTAATAGCAGGATTTATCATACTAAAACTGATGTTTGCAGGCATAGGAACACCGATAACTTGGGTGTTATCAGTAACATCATTTATAATTCTCACACAGTTTTATAAGAACTACAAATCAGGAGCATGGAAAGGTTATAAAAGAAAAACACAGAAGATAAGGATAAAAAATAGGAGGTTCTACAAGAAAAAAAAATATGATAAACACGGTGATGTTCAGAAGCCATAC
>CAYSAF010000010.1:0-34401 GCA_964428965.1 Candidatus Woesearchaeota archaeon | reverse complement strand
TGTTTTATCTTGCGGACTGAAAAAAGGTGTTTATTCAAAAGTTCCTGTCTCTGACAGTCATTTTAGAACCCTACTTTCTGAAAATATCATTACAAAATATATTTTCCAGCCACTAGACACCCGCCAACCTTACGCAAATACTTTATAAACAAGCTCGCTTACTGCTATACTACCTCATGAAATAAAATCCGAAAAGGGGGGTAAACATGATTCAAAAAACAAAATCCGTCTTTGCATGCTTATTCTTTTCTGAAATAAAATGCGAAAGCAAGGAGGTATTGAAAAATGGCAGATAGGCCGATACAAAAGTGGAGGATAGGCAACATAGATGCCGCACTCTGGGAAAATAAAAAAGAGATGAACGGTGCAGAGGTCACGTACTGGACCGTGTCTTTAGGCAGGAGCTACAAAAAGAAGGATGAAGGGATTTGGCGTAATGAAGTGATTAACAACCTAAGGAGGAATGACATTCCAAAGATGATAGCAATACTACAGAAGGTGCAGGAGCATCTGTATTTCCAGACGCCAAAGGAAGCTAAGGAAGTAGATGAAGATGGGGAGTGAGGTAGTAACATGAAAGAGGAAAAGATCAAAGAAGAGGTTGAAGAAAAAACAGAAGAGTCCAAATCCAAAGAAAAAAAGGATGCAAAAAAGAAAAAGGAACTCACCATCTACGACCTGCCTGGTGTTGGTGCAGCCACAGCAGAAAAGCTCATAGAATCTGGTTACAACGATTTATTATCTATTGCAGTGTCTTCTCCTGGAGAGCTTGTAGAGGTTGCCGGTGTTGGCGAGGCTGCAGCTAGGAAGATAATTAACTTTGCTCGTAACTCTCTTGACATGGGTTTTGAATCAGGAGATGAACTGCTTAGGAAGAGAGAGAATGTAAAGAGGATAACCACTGGTTCTAAATCCTTTGATAGCATACTAAATGGAGGCATTGAAACAGGTGCGATAACAGAGGCGTATGGGGCATACGGTTCAGGAAAAACAAGCTTAGCGCATCAGCTCGCTGTTAATGTGCAGTTACCGGTGGAAAAAGGTGGGGTGAATGGAGCTGTTGTGTGGATTGATAGCGAAGGAACATTAAGGCCTGAGTTCATCAGAAAGCTTGCAGAAGCAAAGGGCTTAGACCCTAGTAAGGTACTAAAAAACTTCAGGGGGGTGAGAGCTTTTAATTCCGACCATCAAATGCTTTTAGCAGAAAAAGTTGAAGAACTGATCAGAGAGGGGCTGCCGGTAAAACTGGTTATAATAGATTCTTTGATATCGCATTTTCGTAGCGAATTCTGTGGAAGAGGAACTTTAGCGGATAGACAGCAAAAACTAAACAAACACTTGCATGTACTGCTGAGGATGGCTGAGAAATACCACATCGCAGTTTACATAACCAACCAAGTGATGGCAAAACCAGACGTGTTTTTCGGAGACCCAACAGAAGCTGTAGGAGGACACATACTCCACCATGCCTCAACTTACCGTATATACCTAAGAAGAGGGAAAAAAGGAACAAGGGTAGCCAAACTAGTGGATGCGCCTGCATTACCAGATGCAGAGGCAATATTTCAGGTAACAGAAGAGGGAATAAAAGACGTTGAATAAGCTTTTTATTCTTTTATTTTCTTCTTTTTTAACTATCTCCTCTGTTCATCCCCCAAAGCAGCGTTGGCAGTCCAAGACTTAGAAGTACTAATCCTAGAGTTTCGTGGCTGTTTATGTCTCCCAAGTCAAAGAGCGTGCTGTATTTTAATAGCTGCAGCAAGAATACTAAGAGTCCTGCTATTATGAACGCCATTCCTATGTATTTTATTTTCACCCTCTCAAATATCCATCCGCTGTCTTTGGTTTTGTTTTTGAATTTCCCCGGCGGTTGTCTTCTTACTGCTTTGTATATTTCTGTTGTGAATCTTTCAAGTGTTGCTGAAGACAATAGTATTAGTATGATGCTCTGTCCTGGTAAGGAAAGTATCAGTACTAAGTACCAGAATTCTGTTAACAGGGGGCTTCTGAAGAATTTTATTATTTTGAACTTCTCAAAAAGGGTGTCTTTCCAAGCTCCCGTGATTGCTATCACAAAACCAAGGAAGAATCCGTAAAAGTATTCTATGATCGCCATCTTTTTATCAGCCCTTTTTTATTATGTTAATTTGCTCATGGTCTTTTTTGATAAGCTAAAAACTTATAAAGCTTTCCAGGGGTGCCATCTCCTCTTCCTAACTTTTATTTTCTGGAACAGTAAAGATTATATACTTTATTAGTTTTTTTATCACAATCAAAGGAGGAGGTTGTCTAAAATGAACGATTGGGGTCTTATCTTTTTTCTGTTGGTAATTGCTGTGATTTGGAGCTTGATCTGGAAGGGGGTCGCTCTCTGGAAGTCTGCGAGGTACGGTCAGAAGGCCTGGTTTGTTGTTTTGCTGATTGTTAACACAGTTGGTTTGTTGGAGATAATCTATTTGGCTTTCTTCCAGAAGAAGCCTATCCAGAGGATAATGAAGCCTGTTGCTGCTCCTCCTGTTAGGAAGCAGCCTGCAAGGAAGAGGAAATAATTTTTCCTTTTTTATTCCCTGTTTGGGATTTTCACATTCTCAAGTCAATGCCCTTGGCGTGACTGGCACATTTTATTTTTAATGCCCATCCGGAGCACAAACTATTTTTAGCGTAAGTGCCCCCGCCGGGACTCGAACCCGGGTCACAACCTTGCTGCAAGATTTCCGCAGGGTTGTATCCTTTCTGGAAGTGTTATCCAGGCTAGACTACAGGGGCGTGATTTTTAGTTCTCTTTCTCGGCTTTTAAATTTATTGATGTAGAATTACCCAAGCTTCTTTCTTATTTTCTCTTTTATCCTATGATTTTTTTCTTTTATTATTCTCTTGCCTTCTTTCATCCAGTAGATTGGATGCCTCATGTGTTTCTTTATGATTGTTCCGTGAGGCCCTACCCTTGCTGCCATGTTGAGTTGTTTTCCTATTACCTGGCTTCTTCTTTTTACCAGCTCTTCCAGGAATTGTTCTTTATTTTCAACTAGTTGTGTGTATGTCAGTACTTTTCCTATCTCTACTGTTGTGTGTCCGTCGCTCCCCCCTGTTATCCCTTTCCCGAGTTTGTTTGCCAGCACTGCTGCTTTTATGTTATACCTTTTTAAGTTCTGTCCGTTTATCACTTCTATAAGTTGGATGCTGTTCATTATGTCCGCTTCTATCCTTCCTTTTTTTATTACGTTTACTAGGCTTCCCCCTCCACCTCTTGAAAATGGGTGCGGAGCACAAGTTATTGCATTGTATTTTTTTGCTTCTTCCATAATATCTATAATACCTACTCTTATCGATCTCATAGGATCTATTTGTCTGTGGTCTTTTACGTTTTTCAGGTAGAACTCTTCGAGTTCTTTCATGTTATAGAAATATAATAGCAGATGCGCGCCCTCTTTTATACCTACCTCTATGCCCGGTACTACCATAATCCCTTTGTGCTTTGATGCCAGTATGCTACCCCTTATGTCGTTGTGGTCTGTTATTGCTATGCCAAAACCCTTTTTTTGGCACCTCTTCATAGCCCTAATTATGTTTGTGCCCCCATCAGAATACCTTGTGTGGTAATGCATGTCTACATACGAGAACTCTTTTGTGTTTATCGACCCTGGTTTTTTAAAAACTACCTTATCAATCATCGCTATATTCCTTAATTTCAAAAGCTTTATAAATATTTGGAATCTCGTTTATGCTGATGAAGAAACTTATTTGTAACTCTTGTAATAAGGAAATCATTAACGAGAAAGGTTCTGTTAGATTTAAGTGCCCTACCTGCAGCCAGGCTGAGGTGATAAGGTGTTTGCACTGCAGAAAAATTGCTGCTAGGTACAAGTGTCCTGTTTGTGAGTTTGAGGGTCCCAACTAAGATGGCCAGGGTTTTTGTTACAATAAAGATTATGCCTAAGACTACTGAGGTAAATCTTAGGGAGCTTGAGGAAAAGATCAAGGAAAAAATTATAGCCTTCGGCGGTGATGTTGCTACTTTAGAAGTTGAGCCTGTTGCTTTCGGTTTGAATGCTATCGTTATAAGTTTCATAATGGACGAGAGCAAGGGCAGTCCTGACCCTTTGGAAGAGTCTATTTCTGAGCTTGATGGTGTCGCAAGCGCTACTGTTATTGATGTTAGAAGGACTGTGGGTTAATCGAAAGTTTTTTATTGTTTTGGATGATTTTATTTTTTATGGATGGTGACATAAATCTTAATAACGTGCCTTACGAGGGTGAGCTTGGCATTGCTGAACCTGAAAAGTCTAGCTGTCCCTTCTGTTTGATTGGTGAGGGTAAGATAGACGCCAGGGTTGTTTATTCTGACGACCGTTTTTTTGGGATACTTGATATCAATCCAGCGAATCCAGGTCATGTTTTGCTTTTCCCAAAACTTCATTATTCTTCTCTTATCGATATGGGTGATGACCTAGCTTCCAGGATGTTTGTTACAGCTAAGAAGCTCTGTTCTATCCTTGTTGAGACACTGCATGCCAAAGGGTTTAACATATTGCTTTCTAACGGACAGGTTGCAGGTCAGAACGTTCCTCACCTGATACTACATTTAATCCCCCGTTACGATCAGGATGGTTTGAGCTTTTTCTGGAAACCGAAATCTCTTCCCGAGGAAGATATGAAGAACGTTGCTGAGTTGATAAAGTCTTTTTCTTTCAAGAAGGAAGAAAAAGTTCAGGAGTACTTCTACGAGTTTGACGAAGACGAAGGAATAGCTTAGCCAAAATTTAATATAACATTTCCGAATATCAACGTTATTATCGTTGCTATCAGGAATGGTGGCACGAATGGTATGCCTTCTTTGATAAGTACCTTTTTTATCTTCGCTTTTTTCAGTTCTTCTATCTGCTCTTTTTCCAAACCCAGGTCTTTTGGCCCGCATACCACCCTGTTGTTTATTTTTACCTCTTCTGCTACCCAATCTCCTTCTGTCAGCTTTTCAACTTCTATGTATTTGTACATGCATGCCTTGTCTACTGCCCTCATGATGGTTATTAGGTAAGTGTATATTATCAGGAAGATTGTTGGCAGGGCTATTACCATTTTTGTTATTTGGTCTTGTATTAAAAACATGGATATAAGCACAATAACTCCTATGATTAAGGTTGCTATCCTTATCTTCCTGTTTTTTATCATCACTTTTTTTGCTTCTTCTTTGAACCGTTTCCAGTGTTTTATCGCTAGTATCACCCCCCAGAATATTCCGTATGCTGCTCCTATCATGAGTATGTTCACGAAGAGGTCTAGTAAGAACAGTTTTTTTGTTCCAACTGTTGCGAATATCACTCCCAACGCTGCTATCAGCTTTGTATCCCCGCCACCCCATTGCTTTGCGTAATACATGAATACGCCTATTCCTAGCATAACTCCAAAGCCGATTGCTCCGTATAAGGAGTATGCCCACTGGTTTGTTGTCAAGGAATTTATTAGCCTTAAGCCGAAGCCCGAGGCTATCATGCTGTAGCTTATCCAGTCTGGTACCTCCCTCTTTTTGATGTCAACGACGGTGGCTACTATCAAACCTATTGTTCCCACGCTTATTAGTAATAAGTCCATCATTTACATAACCCTTGTTTTACGGTGTTTAAAAATTTTTTTATCAAAAATTTTATAAATTGTCTTCTCTGATGTGTTGCTATGATAGCTATCATCGGTGCAGGCCCTTCAGGTGCTCACGCAGCATCAATCTTGGCAAGGCATGACCGTGTTGTTATTTTTGAAGAGCATGAGAAAGTCGGTATCCCTGTTCAGTGTACAGGCATAACTACTGGCTATCTCTCTTCTTTAATACCGATAAAAAAGGAGTTTCTGGTTAACAAGGTTTTGAGGGTTAGGGTTTTTTCTCCTAACGGCAGCTTTGTTGATTTTAATCTTAAGAATCCCAACCTTGTTCTTGACAGGGCAGCTTTTGATCGCTTTGTTGTTCGTAGAGCTCTTGATCGTGGTGCAGAATTGCTTACCTATCATAATTTCTTGCGCTCAAGACATGAAGGCGGTAAGCTGGTTCTTGATTTTAAGGGAAAATACAAGAAGGTTCATGCTGATGTTCTTGTAGGTGCTGATGGTCCTTTCTCTTCGGTTGCTAAGTCTAACAGTATGTTTGGTAAGCGTAGTTACGTTGTTGGGGTTCAGGCTAGGGTCAACCTGCAAGTTGATCCAGACTTGGTTGAGTTTCACCTGAATAAGGATTTCATAGGTTGGGTTGTTCCTGAATCAAGCAGGGTTGCAAGGGTTGGTATCGCTTCTTGTTCTAATTCGAGTTTGTTTTTCAAGCAATTCATCAACAAGAAGGCTGGTAAGAGTAAGGTTCGTGAATATCAGTCTGGCTTCATACCCATTTTTAACCCTAATGTTAAAACTCAAAATAGGAACGTTTACCTGGTTGGTGATGCAGCTACCCAAGTTAAGGCTACCACTTATGGTGGCATAATCCAGGGCATGATGGCTGCCGAGGAGCTTGCCAAGGCTTGCATGAGTAATTTGAGTTATGAGCGTCTTTGGAGAAAAAGGATAGGTAAGGACTTATGGCTTGGTTTGATGATAAGGAAGAAGCTTGATACCTTTTCCAACGATCATTATAACAGATTGATAAGTATGGTTAAGAAAGATGATGTTAAAAGATTGATAGAATATTACGATCGTGACTTCCCTTCGAGGTTTGTGATTAAGCTTTTGCTTAAAGAACCGAGGCTTTTGAGGTTTTTAATATAAGTCAGTAAATTTGTTGCCTGTGGCTAACCTTAAAGACTTTAATAATATCACTCTCAAAAATGAAAATAACTCTATAGTCTCCAACCCTTAATCTGTAGTAATCTGTTGATTTTATTTTTTTAATATCACATAAAGAGGGGTTTTCAGACATTTTTTCAATCTTATTAACTATTCTTCTTGATACAATAGGCTCTAGCTTCTCTAATTCTTTTGACGCCTCTTTTTCATAAAAAATTTGATACTTCATAAGCCCAATCTTTTTTTAACTTCTTGATGAGAAATAAAATCCTTGCTTTTTCTTCTCTCCTCTAGTTCTTTTTTTGTTTTTTCATTTAATTCCATATCATCTTCAATCATCCTTTCAATCACATCATTATAGGTCTCCCTTTCAAGCATCTTCATTTTGTCCAATATTGATTTTACCTTATCCGTTATTTGAATTGTTGTTGGCATTTATAACCACCTATAAGAGTTTATAGAACGCTGTGGTATATAAACATTTCGTTTAATATCCTAATATAGTTTATACCTTAATATAGCTCCTATCCCTGTTATTCCCTGCAGTTTTTTCCCTCCTTCGTGCTCGTCGCTTATTATTATAATCGTCCCCTTGTTTTTCTCTACAAGCTTCATTACATACTCTAAGTCTTTGTATTTTTCTTCCATTCTCATATTTTGCAAAAATTTGTTGGTTATCAGCAATGTTTTTATCGCTCCTGCTTCTGCAGCTTCCCGTGTTTGTTTTATTCCATAGACTGCCATCTCTCCTTTTTTGATTTCCCCAAGCAGTTCTTCAACCAGGTTTGTTTCCCTTACAACCCTGTCATGTTTAAGCACTTGTTTTACCTCTTCCCTTTTCAGCACCTCGTTTATGGCGTTTTTTCCGAAAGAGTTGCAGGTTGCCAGAGTAACCTTTTTTGCTGTTTCCAGGTCTTTTTTCTTCAGTTCTGTGTACAGCTCTTCTTTCCAGAACGCCGGTGATGCTAATATTAGGTATTCTACTTTGTGTCTTTTAACATATTCCTGTATTTTCTTTATCAGATCTTCGTAGAATTCCTTTTCTTTTACTGTTTTGTCCTGTATCCTTTTTTTCTGCACCTTCCCTTCTATCTCCCCCAAGTAGTCGTAGCCGTATTTTTTCATTATGGCAAAGCAAGCTTCGTTCCTGTCCATAGCCACTATTAATATGTTTGATAGTTTTTCTTTTGTAGCTTCTTTCAGTTTTTCTATCTGGAAGTTCAGCCATTCCTCTTTTGTTATCTTTATTATCGATCCTTCGTTAACGTCTAATGTGTGGTGTGCCCCCCTCTGTATGTCTTCAGGCCCTTCCCTTATCACCCCGGAAATCCTCAACGAGTTGGTATACTTGTGAAACTCTACTTTTTCCACTTCTATTGTCAGCGTTACTGGTTTTTTTACTATCGCCTGGTTTCTTTCTTCCTCGCTTCCTATCTTTATTTTCCTGAACGTCTGTCCCTTTACCGAATCTTTGGGGTCTACCAACTGGCTTAATGTCCAAAGGTCTTCTGCTGTGTTTAACTTTATCTTTGCATAGCCTTTTTTGAAGTCAGAATTTATTATTTGCATGGCTTCCGAATAAAAAACTTTATATATTAATAAAGTTATGTTTTCTCTGTATGTTTAAAAAGAGGGGTAAGTCTGCTACTAATATTGCTACTTTGGTGTTCTTGATAGCCCTGTTCATTATCTTTTATGTTCTTCTTGTTCCCGAGGAGACTAGGAAGGAACTGTTGGGTGAGGATTTTACCAATGGCAAGGTTCCTCCTCCGGGTAAGGGAATTTCAGGAACTGGTAAGGTTTTGCTTACAGTCTCCCCAGGCAAGGTTTATGCCCTTGAAAAGGGTAATTATGTGCTGCCCCTAACCTCTGCTCGTTTGTATGTAAGGAGCGAGGACCAGACAGTGGATCTTGCTGACAGGATTTCGATAGCTAAAGGCTTATTTTCTGAAGACCCCCAAACTCTTTATTTCAGAATTGATGATACATCTTCTGTTAAAGTTTTGAACCTTTTCTTCTTTGTTGCCGAGCCTGTTTCACTTTACGTAGAGCTGAACGGTAACAGGATTTTTGAGGGCAAAGTTGAGTCTGCTGACATTCCGATAAACTTGCCTGTTAAGCTTTTGAGGAAGGATAACACTTTGAATATTGGTCTTACAGGGACTTATGTTTTGACAAAAAGTGTTGATCTAACTTCTTTGTCTGTTAAGAAGTCTTACACAGTTGAGAACAGGGCTGCTAACCGTAACTTTGTTTTGTCCTCTTCCGAGCGTTCAGGCTTGAGGTCTGCCCATCTTAACTACTTTATAAATTGCATGACTGTAGACCCGAAAAATCAGGGTCAAGCTACCATCTCTTTGAACGGCCGCGTTTTGTTCTCTGACTGGATTGTTTGTGATGCAGGTCCTCAACTGGTCACGCTTGATTTGAACGATATCAAGGTTGGCACCAACTACCTGTCTTTTGAGGTTAGCAAGGGTGATTATTCGTTTGAGAGCATGGATCTCGTTTTCGAAATTACCGATAAGTTTTACCCCTCTTACAGCTTTGACATAAGCGATGATGATTACGAGGCAATAAAGGGTGATTGTGATTCAACTGACTATGACGATTGTGCGTATGAGTGTAATATAGATTGCAGGACCACCTGTAAAAGTTATTCAAACTACAACCGTTGCGATACAGACTGCTTTGACCGCTGTGAAAGTGACTGCTTTGATTATTATTGCAGCGGTGGCAAGAAGCTGATTGTGCAGCTTGAGTTCCCTAACAGCAAGGACAGGAAGATAGCTTCCATAACAGTTAACAGGGATTTGATAAACATGGACACTATCAGCGATGTGTTTTTCAGGGACATTTCAATATCTGCTAACAGGGGTGCTAACTACATAAAGATAGTCCCGAAGAACGATTTTGAGATTTCAACATTGATTGTTTCGCTCGAACCAAAAACTTAATAAAGTTTTGAGTATGTGATTTGATTATGAAAAGAGGTGTTTTGATTTTTTTGGCGTTGCTGTTAATAACTTCTCTAGTTTTGTTTACAGGTTGTGAGAATAAGACTGATAAGGTTAGAAGGCTAAGTAATTACATAGGCGGCAGTGATGGCTTGGCCATTGGTTTCACCAAAAACGCTCCGCCTGACAGCGTCCTTGATGAGCGTCAGGAGGATTTTGATTTAAGCCTTGATTTGGAGAATAAAGGTGAGTACACAATTATGCCTGGTGAGATCCTTGCTACCCTTAGCGGCATAGACAGGGAGGCTTTCAACCTTCCCTCTTTGAACGCAAAGAATGCGTTCCAGCTTGAGAGAAAGATTAACGACAGGGGTGTTGTTAGGGATGGCGGCAGAAATGATTTGCCTTTCGGCTTGGCTACCTACACAGAGGACCTGGCTGCTGACTTCACCACCGACATAGTTGCTGATATTTGTTACAAGTACAGGACTGTTGCCGTTGCTGCTACCTGTTTGAAGAGGAACACCTTGCAATTGAAAACTACAGACGCTTGTTTGATCGATAATGATAAAGTTGAGTTTGAGAACTCTGGTGCTCCTATCCAGGTTACGAATGTTGAGACCAGGAAGGCTGGCAGGAACAGCGTCAAGATCACATTCTTGATAGAGAATAAGGGTTCTGGTGAGGTTTACTTGCCAGGCACATTTACTGATTCCTGTTTTGGTCACGAGAAGGATGAGGCAAGGGCTCATGTCACCATGGATTCTCCCTCGCCAAGGATAAACTTCAGGTGTGATTTGTTCAACAGCGCTTCACAGGGTGATGTTAAGCTTTACGATAAGAAGAGGCAGGTTAGTTGTATAATCGACACAGGTTCTTTGCAGGAAACTGCTTACGAGGCCTTGGTTAACATACAGATAGATTACATTTACAGGAATGCCATATTTAAGGAGATAACTATTGAGAACACTAATGTCCTCTGATTTTTTCAATATCTTTATAAATTTTCTTTAAATCCTATTCTTTATGATAATTGCTGATTTGCATGACAATAAAACTTATATAGAAGTATACCCTGAGTTATACAATGGTTTATAGAAGAGAGAGGGGTCTTAACTTTTTACAAACTAGGTACAAACTTTTGGATAAAACTACTTTTGTACCACACCTACGTTCTAATCATAGGGCCTCCATACCTTACAGTATACTTGATTCTTTTAACAATAAGAAACCTGAAGTGGCATTTATTAAGATATATAATTCAGGTAAAATTTTTAGTTTTCGTATTAAAAAACTTTATCATGAAGGTAACAGTTATACAATTTCTCTTAAGAATGAAAGAAAACTTAGAAATATAAAAATTAAGATTTTAAACATTAAGTCTGAAGCAGACTTATTAGATAGGGGCACTTCTGATTTTTTGAAGTTTATTCCACAGTTCACAAATAAATCAACTCCTATCTATATATTTAATCACAACCAATCTTATTTTGTTGGCGGTTATTACAAAAAGGATATTTTTATTAACAAGGAACTACTACAAGATAAATTACTTCGTTCTTTTCTAGGTTTGTATTTAGCTGAAGGGGGCAAAACTGCTGCTACTTTTACAAATTCTTGGCCAGAAGCAGTAAACCTAGTTTTGGATTTTATTGAATCTAATTGTGGTGTAAATAGAAAAGAGATTCGCGCAAGTATTTGCTGTAATTCTGTTTTAAAATCTAAAAAGAAAGAACTAGAAAGATTTTGGACCGAAAAAACAGGTATATGTAACTTCTTTACAAGCCTACACATAAACAAAAATATCAAATCCCCTCAAGGAGTATTGGATTTAAAACTCAATAGTGAAGTTTTAAAAGAATTATTCTTAAATCTAATACAGAATCTAAATTTTAGTAATGATAAAGATTTCATGAATGGATTTCTATCAGGAGATGGTTGCCCCATATTACAAAATAGGTATTTCATTACCCACCACATTGTTTTTGATCCAAAAAGAAGTATCTTTAATAGGACTCAATATAAAGATTTATTTGTCAATTACAAGTCAAATTTTATTAATGATAATAGGTTGGTTATTTATACAAATTGGAAGCAGAACTTATACTGGCTGGTAAATGGCTTCTATTCTTTAAGTCCTATGAAAAGGTTTAAATTTATTAAATACTTTTTATCCTTACCTAAGACAAAAACATGTAACGATTCCGAAAAAGAAGCCCTTTTTAATGAGTACAAAAAAACAAAATCTTATTTAGAAGACTTTTATAAATCTCTAGTTAACTATGGGATTCGTAGCAAAGAACATATGGAAGAATTTATCTTAGAGGAGTTAGAATGAGTGATTTTATTGAATGTAATGTTGACTTGCACATGCACGGTCTTTATTCTGGGGCTGTAAGTAAGGATATGCTTCCTAGAGTTATTGCCGAACAAGCACCCTTGAAGGGTTTGCAAATTGTTGGGAGTTCTGATATCTTGCATGAAAAATGGTCTAAGCTTGTTAAAGAACAGCTTAAACTTATAAATGATAGCGTTTTGGAGGCAAGTAATGGAACAAAATTTATTCTACAAACAGAGGTTGAAGATAGTAACAGGGTGCACCACTTAATATTATTCCCTAGTTTTTCTAAGGTGCAAGAGGTGAAGGATAAACTTAGGAACAAGTGCAAGA
This sequence comes from Candidatus Woesearchaeota archaeon, assembly GCA_964428965.1. Taxonomy (GTDB): domain Archaea; phylum Nanobdellota; class Nanobdellia; order SCGC-AAA011-G17; family VGLX01; genus JAWABC01. The sequence goes on along the minus strand of CAYSAF010000010.1, from coordinate 22,011 downwards.
ACTTTGATACTGATGGACGGCCAAAAGTTTGGGTGGGGGGGGAAGAATTAGCTGAGATCTGTCTAAATGCTGGCTGTTTAATCGGATTTGCTCATGCTTTCACTCCTTATTTTGGGTTGTTTAGTAAATTCAATTCATATAAGCAGTGCTATGGCAGTAAATGGTCAAAGATTTATTTTTTAGAGCTTGGTTTAAGTGCAGATACAAACATGGCTGATAGGATGTCTGAATTGCATAACCTGACGTTAACTTCTAACAGCGATGCTCACAGCCCTTGGCCTAATAAACTAGGTAGAGAATTCAATACTCTAAAGATTAAGGAAATAACTTTTGATGAAATTGCTAAGGCATTAAAAAGAGAGGGTGGAAGAAAATGTATTTTAAACGTTGGCTTTAATCCCCTAGAGGGTAAATACCATAAGACAAGATGTACTGGTTGCTTAAATTTTTTTGATCCCAAAGAAGCTGAAAAATTGAGGTGGAGATGTTCTAATTGTGGTAAGCCTATAAAGAAAGGAGTTGATTACAGGATTGAGGAATTAGCTGATTTGCCTTTAGGTAAGCATCCTGAACACAGACCGCCATATAAACATATAATCCCTTTGAGTGAGATAATTGCCTTAGCTTTGGACATTAATAATGCTTGGTCTGTTAAGGTTCAAACTGTATGGAAAGAATTTATTACCAAATTTGGTAATGAAATTAATGTTCTACTAAATGTTAAAATTGAAGATTTAAGTACTGTTAATGAAAAAGTTGCTAAACACATCGAATTTTTTAGGGAAGAGAAGATAGGTTATATCCCTGGTGGTGCTGGGGTTTATGGAAAATTAGTTAAGCCTGGTGAAGAATCTAAAATCAATGAAGTTAAAAAGAATCAGAAGAGTCTTTCTGACTTTTAACCGATGTAACTTATGTCAGGTTTCTTTCCCGGTTTTTGTGGTTCATTCTTCTTTTCCTGCATCTTTGTTATTTTTTCTTTTCTTGTTTTTATGTCCTTATCCACCTGTTCTATTTCCCTCTCTAACCTACCCAGGTCTAAACCCATGTTCAGTTTTTTGTTAAGTACCTTTAGTATTTCCCTAGCACCCTTTATTCCCACGTATGTCGGATGACCAAAAGTTTCTGCCAGCATGGCTATTGAAGGTATGTCCCTGTATTTTGCTAACCCTACCAGCAGTCCTGATACCCCCATTATCGGTCCGACAATCCCGTAGATTTCGCATTTGAGGTTTGGTGATTTGTATTTCTGTATTATCTTCTTGCTGTTTCCGGTGCAGTACACCTGTGGGTTCTCTGGTATTTTCTGCAGCCCTATCCCTCCTAACGTTATTACCTCTCTTACTTTCATCTCCTGCATCATGTCCAATACCTTGTTGCAGAATTCGTAGCAAGACGCTTCGTCTATCGGCTGTACGTCACCAGCTAAGAACAGGAAGTCTTTGTCCTTTATTTTTTTGTGGAATATCCTTATTGTCGGCAAGTCAACCAAGTTCTGTTCGTTTACGAAAACGGCGTGGGGAAAACCATCCGAGTGTATTTCATATATCTTTTTTGGTCTTAATGTGTCTATCATGAAGTCCATTGCTATTTTTCCTACGTTTCCTATTCCCGGCAGTCCTTCTATGAGAATCGGGTTTCTTATTTTTACTTCCTCTATCTTTCTTACGTTGTGCATTATATCACACCTTGTTCCTTTTTTGCTTTCCTTCTCCACTCGCCCCACTTGTCTTGTAAGCTGTACCTTGCTGGTTTTGGGCTTAAGGTTTTCTCGCCGCACTTCGGGCAGCTCTCCATTAACGTATATGTGTTACATTTTGGGCATTTAAGTATTTCCCTGTTCATTTTTTGATCAGCTCTCCTTGTCCGCCTTCTTTCTTCACCACTTCTATCGCTTTGTTTGTTATCTCCTGTATTTCCCTGTCTCCTTTTTTGTAGTCTGTTGTTGTTAGCACCAGTCTGTATCTTGGTGCCCCTACGTATGTTATTTCAAGTTCGTATTTCTTTTCCTTTGCTATTTTTTCTGCCTCTGTTAGCGCTTTCTTTATTATTTCTATGCCTTCTGGGGATTCGCTGCTCAGTTCCAGGTATACTTCTATTTTGATTTTTATTGGTTTTATTTTTTCCCTAATTACTTCTTCAAGTGCATTCTGGTATTTTTTCGGTATCTTTGCTTCTTCCAGGGTTGTGGTTCCCGCTATGAACTCTTGGAAGAATGTGTTGAAACTTCCGTATTCTGCTACTATGCCCTTTCCGAATTCGCTGTACAGTTCCTGTATGGTTGTTTTTGTTTTATGTGCTGTTGCGTCAAGTATTTTTTCTGCTCTCTGTTCTTGCTTGTAATCATCATTTTTCTGTTTTTTTACTGAGAGGGGCACTCTCCTTAGCGAGAGGTCTATCTGTCCCTTCTCTTTGTTAATCCTAAGCACTTTGCATACAAGCTTTCTTCCTTCTTTTACAAAGTCTCTTATGTTCCTTATTCTTCCTGGCGATATTTCTGATATGTGTATCATCGCTTCCTTGTTTTCATATTCGTCCAAGTCAACGAATATCGAATGCAGAAATATTTTTTTGACTGTGCAGATTACATACTCTCCTTCTTCCGGTATCCCCTGTTTCTTGTAGAACATTCTTACCTCTCTATTACGTGGTTTGTTTTTAAGGTTTTCTATGTTTACTCGAGAACTTCCAGTATTCTTGCCTTTATCCTTCCCTTGCCGCCTGTTGGCTCACTCAAGGTTTTGTCGCATACTAAGCATTTGACTATGCTGTTTGCCTTGCCAAATATTATTTGTTCGTTCTTGCATTTTGGACATCTTACTTTGATGAATTTGCTTTTGCTTTCTTTTAGTTGTTCTTCCATTTTACTTGAACTCTATTCTCTTTGCCCTTATCCCTGCCTTCTGGACATGTGTCTTGCCGCATTCCTTGCACTTGAATCTTAAGTCTGTTTTTTTGCTTGACTTTACCCCTGACATCTTTGGCTTTGTTGGTCTTGACCCGTACCTTCCAAGATTTCCGAATCCCCTGCCCCTGCCCCTGTACCTGGCTCTTGCTATAGAACCTCTCTTGAGGGTTCCCCTCTTGCCTCCCCTCTTTGCCATTGCCACGCTGTGCTCCGTGTGTGCGCGACAAACTGGGCAGTACGTTTTCTTTGTTTTTGGCAGTTTCATTTTATCAGTTCAACCCTATTCTTCTTTATCAGCACGTTTGCAACTCTGTTCGGTAAGGCTGCCATGTCCTCTTCGTCATAAGGACCGTAGACGTTAAGGTCGTCCCCTATGAATTTCGGTGTGGGATTGAGAAACCTTACCAATTTGGTTTCTAACTTTTTTTCGGTTTTTAACTCTTTCGGTTTTTCGGGTTCTTCTGTTTTTGGGTAGTTTACCTGTAAAACATTATTTAGTATCCCTTTTCTGTACCTTACCATAGTGTCTCTTACTTCCCTGAACAGCCCTCTTTCTTCCGGCAGTATCTCTGGCAGCTCTCCGGTTTCCCCCATCAGGGCAGCTATCCTTGCCAGTTGTATCACCTTGCCTTCCCTTTTTTCATACAACTCCTTTAATATCTTTTTTACGTTTTCCAGTGTTTTCTGTGTTTTTTGCAGCTCTGCTGATGCAAAGATGCTGCTCTTGGTTTGCTGTGATTCCAGTATGCTTGTTTTCTCTGCGAGGTATTTTACAACATCAGCATAGAATGTCGGTTCGAGCTGTTGCAGCTCGTTTTTGTATTTCTCCCTCCTGAGTATTTCATAGAGGGTTTCGAAGACTATCTTCACCTCTGCCATGTTTTACTCTGATTTTTGCGTTATTAAAAAAGTTTTGTGTTTTGTAATTGCTATTTTTTGTTTCAAAAAAGTTAGTTTTAAATATCTTTTGAATATGGTTTTGGTGGGGGGGTATTATGAAGGGTCATCCTTATAAGTGGAAAGATGTAATGACAAATCTCTCGCTGTACAAGAGATATAGCCCTAACGAGGTTTTGAAAATTCTAGAACCTATTCATTTAACCAGTAGGTATGCTCAAAAAAAAGTTGATTCTTTTATCACCGGTTTAGATACTCACCGTATTTCAGGCAGAAAAATAGCCGATTTTTATCATTCTGTAATAGGGTGGAAACGTCCCGAGTCTCTTCTTCGTAGCACTCATATTCGTATAGGGAAAGTTATGGATACTTTAAAGAAGTATCCTGATTATGGAGTTTATGTTTCTTCTCCAGAAGGTCATTATTTTCTGTGTAGCCCCCGTCTCATTAGAAAAATTAATTCACCCTTAACATTACTCCGTCATCACGTTGTCTCAAAAATTATAAATAAATTAGAAAATTTAGAGGATAGGTGTAGTAACGACACCTTTTTCAAAATCACTAACTTAATACACAAAAATTACGATTACGACTACTTAGCACCAGATTTTGAGGTGTACAAGAAAAGGTTCAACGGTGATTTTACACCAACACCTCTTGTTGTTTTGAATGATGGTAAAAAGCCGGTTTTATTTTTTAATAAAGAATTTTATGATATAGTATTCAAAGGGAACACTGAAATAGTTTTTGTTAACCCTCCCGAACCTGCCAAGGATTATAAAACTTCTGATTTGCTTAAGGAAGCTGCTTCTTATGTTAAGCCTAAAGAACGTAAGCTAACTAAGGAGGAAGAGGTTGAGCTAAGCAGTAAGTTCTTAACATCTTATAAGGAGCTTGGTAAAATAGAATCCGAGTTTGGTCTTTCAGCTCATGCCATCACGAAATTGGCTGATCTTATGAGTAAGGAAAATTATGAGTCCTTCTCGGTGGGTAAGGAGGTGTTCTCCAAAAAAGAGCTCTTAGAGATCTTACCAAGGATATCGGATTTAGAGAATCTGACGAATCACTACATGTCTGTAGCTGTATACCACAATAGCGGGCTTATCTCCAATCAGGTAAAACATTACTTACCGTTTGCGAAGTCTATGGAGTTTAATGACCTCTATAATGAGGGTGTACTTGGCTTTATGCGGGGGTTTAAAAAATTTGATCCGAGTAAGGGTTATAAGTTTGGTACTTACATAACTTGGTGGATAAAACAGGCTATACAAAAGGCTTTGATACGCAATGATGGCTTTTTTTCAAGACCCGTACACATAAACGATATGTGCTTAAAAGTGAATAAAGTCATCATTGACTTCACTAAAGAGAATGAAAGAGTTCCCACCGAAGAAGAATTGGCTGAAGAAGTCGGTGTTCCTGTGAATACCATAAAACTAATTCTTGAGACTATGAAGTTGAGTGATGTGCTCTCTTTAAACAATTTACTCTATGATGAGGGTGATGAAGATTTAGAAACCCGAGTTGTTTATGATAAAGATATAAATCCAGAAGAGTATATGATATCTAAGGTTGCTATGAATGCAAATAGTAAGTTTTTCAGTAACTTGTTTTCTAAATTAAAACCTAGGGAGAAGAAGATTTTAAGGATGAGGTTTGGTATAGGTTATGATCAAAATTACACCTTGGAAGAGGTGGGTAAGAAATGTGGGGATCTCACAAGGGAGCGTATAAGGCAGATTGAGGAGGAGGCTTTAGAGAAGCTTAGGGAGCAGAATAGAAATATAAAGCCTGAAGATTACTTTTAACCAACTAATTTTAATAGCTCCTTCCCATAAATTTTTATTCCCTTCTTACATTCTTTTTCGCTGAATACTTTTGCATCGTCTTTTCCTTTTCCGTATATGAGTAGTGGTACCGGCAGTTTTGAGTGTGCTTTTAATCTGCATTCTGTCGAGTGGTCCCCTGTCACGCATATAACTACTTTTAGTTTTCTTATCCTGCTTATGAACTCCCTGTCTATCTTTTCTATCGCTTTTACTTTACCTTTGACATCCCCGAGGTGTGCGTACGTGTCAGGTCCTTTTATTTGCAGGTAGAAGTTGTCATATTTGTTGAAGTTGTTTTTTATCGTGTTGAAAGTTTTTTTCAAGTTTTGGCTTTTCGGCAGTATCTCCATGCCCGCTATTTTTCCCACCCCTTTCTCTACCGGCGTGTCTGCAAGCAGAGCCCACCTTCCTTTAAGTTTTCTCAGCTTTGGTAGCTTGTTTCCGCATCCCCTTACAAGTATGGTTTTGCTTTTCAGTGTTTTTTCTACTTTTTTTGTGAATTCGTTTATGAGTTTTGCTGTTTCTTCTGCGTTTTTTTCCAAAGGTTTGCATCTCTGCGCTTTTAACTTTCTTCCTCTTATGGGCAGTGCTGTGCTTACGTAGTTCTTCACTATCTTGTATCCCGGATGTGTGTTTGTTACCCTAGGTGAGCTTTTTGTTTTTATCATCATTACTGCCCTGTAGTCCCCTGTTGGTATTATCTTTATTTTTTCATCGCTGAAAATTTTTGCATACCCTCTTACCTGTTTTTCTGTTGCCCCCTGTATTCTTGTTATCCTTCCGTTTTTTATTTCTGAAAAGTTGCACCTTGCTACGACACCTTTTATTTTTATTCCAGAGCCGTGTGCTTCAAGAACCCCCCTTCCTGTGTGTACTTTGAAGGGGTCAAATCCAAGCAGGGCTATCATGGCTTTGTCAGATTCCGGCGCTATATCTTTTGCTATTACCGTCATCATCCCAACTTTGCCTTCCCTTGCCAGGAAGTCCATGTTTGGCGTTCTTGCCTTTTCAAGCGGTGTTTTGTTGCCAAGTTCCTTGTATCTAGAATCCCCTAATCCATCTATCAGCACAATTATGCCTTTCATAGTACCATCCTTATCATCGAGTAAAAAAGGAGTATACCTAATAATATGAACAGGTAACCCATAGTCTTGTGTAACCCCTTCCTGTTCTGTTTTTCTATAGGTGTTACATTCAAAGTGAACACTACTCCATATTTTGTTGCCATATAACCCACTATGAAAAAGAATCCACCAAAGAAGAGAAGGAATAGAAAGCTTGGTATGCTTCTTATGCTTACCTTGTAGAAATACCCGAGCAGGGCTGATAAGACAGTAAGCATCAGCAGGTAATTTGCGTACGTACTGAGCCTCTTTACTTCTTCACTCCTTCCTTTTGCCATAAACCTTTCTTGTTTTTGAAAATATTTAAAACTTTCTAAGCATAATTTTAAATAATTTGTCTTTAACATTATTACTATGTATCTAATAAAGCAGCTGCCTGAAGACTTTATTGTTGAGGAAATTCCCAAAATCAGGCTTGAAGATGGCCCCTATACTTACTTTACTCTTGAGAAGAGGCTCTGGAACACTAACGATGCTATCAGGGCCATTGCTTCCAGGTTGAATGTTAGGGAGAAATACTTTAATGTTGCAGGCATTAAGGATAAGCAGGCCATTACAAAGCAATACGTTTCTGTGCTTAACGTCTCTAAGCAGAGGCTTGAATCCTTGAGGATTAAGGACATTAAGATTAAATTTGTGGGTCATGCCAAGGAGAGGCTGAAGCTCGGCCAACTTAAAGCTAACCGTTTCATAATTGCAGTCAGGAATCTTGATAAGAAGTACGAAAAGGTTTCTTTCATAGAGAATTACTATGACGACCAGAGGTTTGGTGGCAGGAATGATATTCTTGGTAAGGCTTTGGTTAAGGGGGAATACAGGAAGGCGTGTTACATGCTCCGCCTTAAATGGGATAAGTCTGATTACATAGGTTGTTTGAGGAAGCTTGGTAAGAAGTTGTTGAGGCTTTACGTTAACGCTTACCAAAGTCTTTTGTTTAATGAGGCCCTTGCTTCTTATCTTAAGTCAAATCACAAGGACTATTACAGGGTTGATTATTCTAAGGGCTATCTTGTTTTTTCTGATGTGAAGCTTAAAGAAGAGAATTTTCCGATTCTAGGTTTTTTAACAAATTTTAAGAACAAGGAGATTGCTCGCATTTATGATGGTATTATGAAGAAGGAGAAGCTGAATAAAGAGGATTTTATCATGAGAAGCGTGCCTGAGCTCAGCTCCGAGGGTGGCTTTAGGAAGATGTTTGTTAGGGTTGATGGTTTTAAGATTGCTTACTCTTCTGACGAGATTCATGAGGGTAAGCTTAAGGCTATTTTGGATTTCGAGCTACCGCCTGGCAGCTATGCCACGCTTGTTGTTAAGAAGATGTTTGGTAAACGATAAACTTTTTTTGGAGGTGTCTGGATGTTTAATCTCGACCTGTATTTCAGGGGGTTGGAAAGGAAATACGGAAACACAAAAACGCTTATCAAATTCAAAGAGGCATACATGGAGTACATGAGGGACCTACCCCTAAATCAGCAAATACATTTGTTAAGGAGCCTAAAGGCCGGTATGAAAGTAGAGTTTGATGTTTATTCTTTAAGGGGGTCTATTGAAAGCCTTGTCAAAGAGTTTTCTGAAGAAGTTAGTCCATCACCCATAACAGATGCTAAACCGATATTGGAAGATCTTCTCACAACCCTTGATATTTATAAGGAAATGCTTGAAAACTTAAAATAATATTTTTTTGATTGGCAATCTTTATAAACCTCATTCCTACCCATTTTTTCTATGTTTAAGTTTTTAAAAGACAAGATCGCAGGAGCCATTTCGAAGTTCACCAAGAAGGTTGAGGAGGCCCCTGAACCTGTTGAGGCGAAGCCTGAAGTAATTGAGAAAATAGAAGAAATAAAAGAAGAAAAGCTTCCTGAAGCAGAAGTTAGGGAAGAACCTGTAAAAGAGAAGAAGATAGAAGAAGTTAGAGAGAAAAAAGAAGTAATAAAAAAGGAAGAACCTAAGAAAACAGAAGAGAAGAAGGAACCTGAAAAAGTAGAAAAGAAGAAGGGCTTCTTTGCAAGGCTCACGCAAAAAGTTACTGCAACTAAGATTTCTGAGAACAGGTTTAACGAGTTGTTCTGGGATTTGGAAGTTGCCCTCATGGAGAACAACGTTGCAGTGGAGGTTATCGATAAGATAAAGCAGGATTTGAAGAAGGATTTGATTGACGTTCCCATAAAGCGTTCTGACGTTAAGAACGTTATAGTTAAAAGTTTGAGATCCAGTGTTGCGGACTTATTTAAAGAGTCTGATTTTGATTTGATTTCAGAAATAAAAAAGTCTGAGGAGCCTTACGTCATAGTTTTCGTCGGTATAAATGGCTCTGGAAAAACTACCACGATAGCTAAGTTCGTCCACTATTTGAAGAATAATCATTTGACTTCTGTCATCGCTGCCTCCGATACTTTCAGGGCAGCTGCCATCCATCAGCTTGAGGAGCACGGTAACAGGCTTAACGTTAAGGTTGTTAAGCACGATTACGGTGCTGACCCTGCCGCTGTTGCTTTTGACGCAGGAAAATATGCAAAGGCTCATAACATCGATGTTGTTTTGATAGACACTGCTGGTAGGATGCACAGTAATAAAAACCTTATTGATGAGATGAAGAAAATAATGAGGGTTGCTAAGCCCAACCTCAAGATTTTTGTTGGCGAGGCAATTACTGGTAATGATTGTGTTGAGCAGGCCAAGACCTTTAACGAGGCCATAAGTCTTGACGGAATTGTTCTTGCTAAGGCCGATGTAGATGAGAAGGGCGGTGCTGCTATTTCTGTTAGTTATGTTACCGGTAAGCCGATACTGTATCTGGGTTGCGGACAAAGTTACGAGGACCTTAAACCATTTGATAAGGAAGAACTTCTTAAGAGTTTAGGCCTTTAAACTTAAACAATTTTCCACAGCAAAGTTTTTATATCTCCCTTTTCTTATTTTAGTACATGAAAAAAGGGGTTTTGGGTATTGTGTTTTTAGTCCTAGTTTTATTTATTTTTGGGTGTAACCTGCAACCCCAACGCGGACTAAAGCAGCAAGCGCCTGTTAAAGAATTCTTGGACTGTGAAAAACCAAAAACCTCTGCTGAGATAAAGGCTTGCAGCATGATAGCCTCTAATCCAAAACTGCAGCAGTGTAAGGATAGGGAAATAAATGAGGTGTTCTTCTGCATAGCAATCCTTACCAAGGATTCTGAGGTCTGCGAAAACCTTAAAGATGCTTATTACCTCTGCAGGGCTTACACCGATGATAATCCTTCGATGTGTGACAACATGGAAAGTCAAACAGGGATTGATATGTGTTATGCTGATCTCGGCATTAATTTGAGGAGTGCTGAGCTTTGCAACAAGGTAAAGAGTGCTGCGAAGAGGTCGTCATGCCTTGGTGCTGTGAACTTGGATATTGATAGGTGTTTTGATAGCAATATGACCAAGAGGATTTGCGTTGAGAACGTGGTTGAATTTTCTCAGGGCAAGGTTTCGTGCAGCAAGCTTACAGGTGAAAAGCTCAAAGAATGTCTGAATATAATTGGGGGGTAAGTGATGCCCCTCTGGTTTCTAGCCAGTAATCTTGTTTGGTTCCTTCCTGCTATCATTCTTTTAGGGAGTATAACCTCTTACACTGATTTAAAAGAGAGCAGGGTTAAAAACAAGCATGTAGTCCTTGCCTTGTTTTATGCCTTGATAGCCTATTCCATCATTATTTACATAAACCTCGGGCATGTAAGGCTAGATTATTTTGTTGAGTTGGCAGTTATGTGCGCCCTGTCTCTGGCAACTGGTTTTATGATATGGTATGTTGGTTTGTGGACAGCAGGGGATGCTAAACTTTTCTTTGCGTATTCTGCCCTTATACCGCTATCAGTGTATAAATATGGTCATATGCCTTATTTTGACTCTTCAAACATTCTGATTAACACGTTTGTGCCTGTGTTTTTCTACTTCTTTTTCATGTTTATGTTCAGGACCACTTTTAAGCAGAAGCTTTTCTTTCTTAAGAAGTCGTTGCAGCCGAGGGAGGTTTTCAGCTTGCTAATGTCGCTGTTTGCTTTTACCTGGATCATAACCCTTATCTTTAAGTTTTTTCATTTCCAAGTGAACTACTTCCTTACAATATCCCTGTTGTTTCTTATCATCATGTTGTTTGAGAAGGTTATTTCTGGGGGCATATCTAGGGTGCTTGCCTTCATTTCCTTGCTTAGGTTGGTGTTTGATCATACTGTTTACTCTCTTGCTTTTGTGAAGGGTTTTTTGCTGATTGTTGTGCTCTTCATTTTATTGAGGTTTTTTGTTTTAAGGGCTGGCTTTAGCCTGCTTACTAAGGAGGTTGACATAAACCTGTTGAAGAGGGGTATGGTTCCTGCTGAGCTTGTTTATTTTGATAATGGTAGATACAGGAAGGAGGAGCGTTTAACTTTCAGTTTTTTCAGCTCTCTGAGGAGGAGCTTTAAGGGGAGGGATTACCTGTTTAATCCTGAAGAGGCATTGAGCTGGGATGACGTCACGAAGCTTAAGAGGTTAAGGTCTAAGCTTGGCTTTGAGCATTTAAGAATTCAGCAGACTGTTCCATTTGCCCCAATCCTTTTTTTTGGTGTTTTGCTGACGATATTTGTTCAGGGTAATGTTTTATTGGCATTGGCTAGTTTGTTATGAGTTTTTATTGCTGATTTGTTTGGTGGTTGCAGTTGTAGTCAAAAATGAGATTTTTATAGGTTTTGGTAAGTTAAATTACCATATGGTGGAAAATATTAGCACAATTAAATTGGGCATTATTGGTTTATAAAGGACTAATTGTCTCAGTCAATTTCATGTTTGGGGATTGGTCGGTTGTTGTAAGTTCAGCTTAAAATATTTGTATATTATCTTGTTGTTGTGGTGAAAACCATATTGCAATACAAAAAAGTTTATATACCGCTGGAATTTTTCTACCACTATGGAAGAACCTTCGATGCAGGGTAATCTTGAAATAAATAAAAAAGAAGGTTACGTTTTGGTTTCTGTGAACCCGAAAATATACCCCTTGGATATAGTATTGTCTTCTGCATACATTTTCACAGATAACTGCTATGTCCTGCTAGATGGAGACCCTGCTGAAGAAATAATAGTTGAATTGAGGCCCAAGGACAAAAAAGGGAACATAGAAGCAATTGGAAGGAACTTCAACAATGAACTGATAAATTATGCTAATTATGCTGTGCAAGCCATAAAGAATGAAAAATTAAGAGAGGCGATACTTAACCGGGTTTTGTTGACAAATAGCGTTGATGTTGAAAAGCATGAAGATGCAATTATAGATGTCTGTCCTGAAAAAGGGGCAAAGCCTTGGCAGCTTGATCCTGATAAGATTGCTGTCCCTTGGGATGAGAAACATGGAAAAAGTAAGAGTAAACAAGGCAAAAAATGAGGTTTTGCTCAATTTCAATGAGAAGTTCTACAGGAAGGGGTTTATCGATCAGGCAGTTCTGGATTTTAAGGAAGTATGTGATATAAAGGAAACCAACAAAGGATTGTCCTTGAAACCCAAGGAAAAAGTGGATATTGATGTTTTGGGCTACGAATTTTACAACTATACCTTGGGCTTGATGAAGAATCAATAAAGCAAAATAACCATGATAGTAGGAAACGAATTCAAACAAAAAATCGATAAATTATGTGGAAGATAGAGATTGATAAAAGTTTAGTGGACAATGCAATTCAATTAGCAAGAAAGGATGACTTGTGGCAAGGGTGAATGAAATATTAAGAGTAGTAAAATGGTTATAAGTTATTATGGCGAGCAGGAAAGTTGTGTATCGGGTCATTCCAGAGCCAAAAAACTTGGGGATGGTCATTTAATTACAACAGACTATGGTTCATGGGCTTACCTAACCGATGAAGAGTATGAAAAATTTAAGAAAAATGATTTGAAGGAACCACTGTTAAGTTTGCTGAAGGAAAAAGGGATTGTACTAAACCGAGATAATATAAACAACGTGGTTGCTGATTACAGGAAAAAGTGCCAGTATCTATTCCAAGGAACTTCTTTGCATATTGTTGTACCTACCTTAAGGTGCAATTTAAAATGTGTTTATTGTCATTCTATGGCCAAATCTTCAAGTGTAAGGGGTTTCGATATGGGTAAGGAAACAGCAAAAAGAACAGTTGATTTTGTCTTCCAAAGCCCTTCCAAGGCAATTTCTATAGAATTCCAGGGGGGAGAACCTTTGCTTAACTTTGAAGTCGTTAAATACATAGTAAACTATGCAAAGGAAAAGAATGAGAAACATAAAAAAGATTTGAAATTTAGGTTGGTGACAAACCTAACGTTAATGAACGATACCATCTTAAGTTTTTTGATAAAAGAGAAGGTAGGTTTGTGCACGTCTTTAGACGGCTGTAAAGAAGTTCATGATAAAAACAGGCAGGGTTATGATAAAACTGTTTTTTGGATTAAAAAGATAAAGAAAAAATACAATATAGATGCCATGCCTTTGATAACAAGAGATTCCTTGCCCTATCATAAGGAGATTGTTGATGAGTATGCAAAATTGGGCTTAGACACAATATGGATTAAGCCATTGAATAATTTGGGTTATGCAAAGGAAAATTGGGGGAAGATTGGCATAAATGCTAAGGAGTTTTTATCATTCTGGAAAAAAACATTGGACTACATAGTTGGGCTGAATAAGGATAAATTCCTTAGGGAGAATTCTGCTGCTATAATCTTGAGGAAAATAGTGAGGAAGGATTGCTATAATTTTGCTGATTTGCAGAGTCCTTGCGGTGCAGCTATTTCGCAGCTTGCCTACAACTATGATGGTGGTGTTTATACTTGTGACGAGGGGAAGCTTTTTGATGTTTTTAGGTTAGGGACTGTAAGTGATAAGTACAGGGATTTGCTTACCTCTAGGGAAACAGCAGGCATAGTCAGGGCCTCTATAAATGACAACCCTGTTTGTGAAGTCTGCGTTTACAAGCCTTACTGTGGCCTGTGTCCTGTGTGTAGCTACTCTGAAACTAGCAACATAATAACAAAATTGCCTAACAGGAGGTGTGAAATCTTGAAAGGCATGTTTGACTATGTTTTTGAAAAACTTCTGTTTGATGATAAGTACAGGGAGGTCTTTTTTAGCTGGTTGAGGGAGAAGTGAAAATAGGCACTTTTTATGTCACATTTCCTATTTTTTTAGAAAATTTTAAGGAAATCATATTGTTTTCAGCAGCCCCTTTTTTATTTTTGAGTACTCTTGAGCGTTTAAATTCAAATGTTTAATATCTTTGAATGAATTGAGTATTATTTTAAGCCTTTGCCTATAATTCTGCAAATTATATCTTTTTAATAATTCTCTGTACTTGTTGAAATCAACATTTGCGTAAAATAAAATTGTCATTATATCTATTCTGTCTTTTTGACCCTTCGTGCTATCTTTCCTATCTAACTCGGCTCCTTGTTTTAATATAAGCAGAATTTCAGGATTAACTACTTCAAAATTTTCAATTTTTGATATCTCCTTTGATATATGCTCAATCGGTAGTATAATATTTGAATAATAAGGGACATAAATATTAATGTCAATCTCTTCAAATTTAATTTCATACTTTTTTAAGCGCTCATTCTTTTTTAAGGCATATTTTTTTAATTTGCTTAAATCCTTAATTTCAGGCAGAATTATGTCTATATCTTTTGATTTATTTTGTTTTGTCCATAGGTATACTGCCCAGCCACCAATAACTATGAATCTGAATTGTTCTTTTTTCAGTTGCTGCATTACATTCCAGCTTTTTTCCGTGAGCAAGCTATTCCAGAATTCCATTTACCCTTGCCTCAATTGTTTTTATAAATTCTTTTGCGTACCACTCTTTTATGTTCCATAAATCAACAAAAGTGTTGGCAATTGTAGTAATTTTTCCGTATTTTTCCATAAGCACATCTTTTTTTAATACAAATAAATTAGCTACGCCTTTATTTGGAGGGAACCTATCCTTTAGGTTCACATCCCCATAAACATAAACTTCTGAGTAATCAGCTGGAACCTCCTTGAATAAGAATTTATAGGCAGTATAAGCCCCGAAAATAATGTTGTCAGGCATTGATTTTTCCATTTCAATAACAGGCATTTCCATCCTTGTTTCATAAATAATATCCTTTTGTAAATCCCTAATGCTTGCCCAGTAATACATTATTTTTTTGATATCGATAATATGAAAGTTCCTTTGTTTTATTTCTATCGCACCCATACTTTCAAGAACTTTTACCGCAGCATTAACACTGCTTAATGAAACCTCTAGGTTTCGTGCTAAATCAGCCTGTGTCAATACACTTGTTTTCTGTTCCAGCACTTTGTATAGTAACTCCCTATAAATCATTTCCATTTTTTTCATATATTTCGATTTAATATCTACTTATTTATAAATGTTTCGGTAAAATAAGAAAGATATATATATATTTTTTGGCTAAAATAAGTACAACAGTAACGTGACTTTCACAATTCTCCGTACTGTTTTAGAGCTTGCCTGTGAAAGAAACCCTTAGCGGACTTTAGTCCGCAGATTGAATTTCACCTTAGAATAAGGCAAGCTGAGAGTAAATTGTTGTTTACTTGAAAATATTGCATCTTTTTTCCGTAAATCTTGCATTCCACTGGACGTCTCGACAAGTATGCACGCAAGGTTTATAAATTCGAAAGATATTACTTCTTGAATATACCGTTGGAACAGCGGGAATTAACGCTTGTGGAGATGTTCAAGAGAACGTCTGTGAATCAAGAAGTCAACTTAATGTTGACGCTGGGGACTTCAGTCCACAGTAGTTCACAGCAAGAAAAATTCTACCTAGCAAGAATTACAATATTTTAAATAGGATCCAAACATCTTATGGTTATCCAGTATTGATGTGTAGAATACGTATAGGTAATTTAGTATAAAATGAAAAACAGAATAACTTTGTTCTGGCTTAATACACCCCGCTCAGAGAAAGAACAACAATCAGCTAGTCTAACGATTGCTTATCTTGCCCAAGTTTTACAAAAGCATGGCATAGATGTTGTTTCAATTGACGGTAACCAGGTTTTTAGTTCAGAAAAATTGCTGGAAAACCCACTTTTTTGTTTCAGAAAGTTATTAATGATAGTTGAAAGAACAAATCCGACTGTTTTGGGAATTGGCAGCTGGACAGTGAACATGCCAGTTGTAATTGAATTTGCAAAACATTTTAAGGCTAGAAATCCGCATGTTCTGGTTGTTCTTGGCGGCTATAACCCAACAATTATTCCAGAAAAAACATTGAATGATTTTCCATTTTTTGATGTGCTTGTTAGGGGTGAAGGAGAATATACCTTGCTTGAGTTGATGCAGAAAATTGAAAGTGGTGAAAATTGGCACAAAATAAAAGGTATTGCCTACCGGAAAAATGGCAAAATAATACTCACAGAAAAAAGGCAGGGAATTCAGGATTTGGATAAGCTGCCATTACTCGATTTTAGTTCATTCAGGTATTTGAGGAATAAAGCTAATTTTCAGTTGCTCACATCAAGGGGTTGTTATTTTAATTGCAGTTACTGCTCACAAAAATCTATGTGGAACAAATTAAATTCACATTCAAATGGTTATATTGTTAAACAAGTAAGGCTGTTGCGGAAAAAATATGGTGATATAAACATAAGTTTTAGGGATGATCACTTCTTGTGTGATAAAAATAAGTTTAAACAATTATTCCTCAAGTTTAGGCAAGCAGATATATTCTTTAGCTGGAGCTCTCTTGCAAGAATTGACGTTTTGGATAAGGAAACTGTAGATTGTCTTATAAAGTATAAATGCAAACAGTTATTTGTTGGCTTGGAGAGTATAATACCCCATTCTTTGAGATTTTATAATAAAACAAGTCAGCCATTGAAATATTTAGAAGATGCTTATGATACTTTTAATTACTTGGCCAATAAGAAAATACAGGTCCAAATTTCAACCATAATCGGAAGCCCCTATGAAACAAAGGGGGATATACTGAAAATGGTGGATTATTTAGTCAAGTTAAACAAAATTGATAATTTTTCTGCTTATACCGGGCCTTTAGTGCCTTATATTGGCACATATGTTTGGAATTTGTATTTGGGCAATAAGATAAAAATATTTAGGATTGCAGATGAAAATTTGAGAAGGAATACTGGTGGGTTTTTTCATTGGAAGTACGACAAACATATCGAGTTGGTGCCAAATGCATTTTCTATAAAAAATTTTAATATGACTATTACCGAATATTGTGAGCTTATTGAAAGGGTATTAAAAACTGTTGGTGGGGGTTATTTAGGTAAAACAATTAAAAATAGTGCCAGAATAGATGCACCTGATAAATAAAGGTCTTGCATGCTTAAGTTGTAATTGTAAAAAACTAAAACATTTCAGTACAGCCAATGAGGTGTTAAAAACCAAAAGGTATAAATAGGTGTTTTGTGTTGATAATTTTAAAAAAAGAGGGGAAGAATGTTTCCTAAGGTAAAGAAGAGGATAACTAGTTTTTTGTTAAGTGAGGAGGGTAAGGTTTCTAAGCAGTCTTTGTTGTCTTTAGGTTCTTTTTTGTCTGCTGCTGTTATTGGTGGTGTTTTGGCATCTAAGGAGGCAGCTGCCGCGCATACGAATGATTTATTCATAAGTTACTCAGGTGATGTTGCTGTAGGTACTCATGCGCATCATAGCAGTGCCACTACTAGTACTACAAGTACTACTAGGGATACTACAAGTTATGGTAGTGGTGACTGGGACGACTGTATTTCTACTACTAGTGATTGTTCTACTACTAGTACTACTAGTGACTGTGATTGCGGAACTACTGCTTGTGATAGTACTACTAGTTGTGAGGGTGATTGTGGTACTACTAGTTGTACTACTAGTTGTGGGTGATTGTTCTAGTATTACTAATTGTAGTTGTTTTAGTTGTGAGGGAGGTAGTTGTTCTAGTTGTGAGGCATAGTTGTATTGGGCGTTAATTTATTTAATTTTATTTCGATTAGTTTTTGGTTAGGCATTTTTTGTAAACCTATTAAATTTTAATAAGGTTTTTACTGGGCGGTAATTACTAATATTTAAATCTTTCTATTTATCGCTAGTTTTATGTAAACATATAAAATTATAAATCCCAAAAATAGGTGTGGTAATAAAATGCCGTATCATGTTGTTATAACATACAATTGCAATTTGAATTGTAGTTATTGTTATGCAAAGGGCTTGAAATACGAGCAGATGGATATAAATTCATTTAACAAAGCCCTTGACTGGTTTGAGAAGCAAGGTATAAGAAATATTTCTTTGATAGGTGGGGAGCCGACACTGCACCCGGATTTTGAGGAAATGCTTGATATAATTGAAAGAAGAAATTTCAGAACAGTCCTTTTTACCAATGGGCTGATGAGTGCAAAGGTTGCTGATAAAATCAACCCAAAAATTGTTAGTTCCATAATAATGAACTATAATGTTCCAGAATCCTATTCAGAGAAACAGAAGGAGTTGTTAGATGAGAATATTAAAGTTTTGAGAAAGAAAATCAGCAGGGTAACACTTTCCTTTAACATTGATTCAGACAAAACCCCCTATAAGTATCTAGTAGATGCTTGTCTTAAATACAATATTAGCAGGATTAGATTTTCAATAGCAACCCCAAACATCTGCTATTCAAACAAATATTTTGATTTGAATTCAATTAAAAATATGATTCCCAATCTCTTAAAGTTTGTAAAGCTTGCAAGAAAAAACAATATAAAGCTGGTATTGGCAAGGCCTCTGCCTTTATGTGTATTTGACAGAAAAGAGAAGGAGTTCCTTAAGAAGAATAACCTGTTGATGTCAACATGTGCCATCTCAAAAGGTGTTTTTGTCATAAACCCTGATCTTTCGGTGTTTCCTTGCACTACATTGCAGATAAAAGGGCCTCACATTTCAACTTTAAAGAACAGATTTGAACTTATTAAGTACTATGCCAAGACAATTGATGATTTAAAATGGAATCACTATATATTTCCCGAGTGCAAGATGTGTATTTACAGGTTGAGAAAGAAATGTTCAGCTGTTTGCTTGTCTTACAAACTATGAGCCTACCTAGACCCATTCCTTTTTTGAAATCCTCAATAGCCTCATCATACCTTCCCAATTTATTGTAAATTGAGCCTCTGATAAAATAGGCATTATACTTATTTTTGGGGCTGAGTGAAGAAAATTTAGCCATTACTTTTTCAATCTTTTTCAGTGCCAACTCGTATTTTCCAGTGTTGTATACTTTATTTATTTCATTTAGTTCGTCAGTTACTGATATGGTCTTTTTTTCCTTTTTAAAAATAGATAACAGCCGCTTAGTAAAATAGTCAGCACTAAAATAGTCAAGATTAATGTAACTAACAAGGGTAATATCCCATTTAAGTTTGGAATCTTCATCTCTTTTTCTAAACTTTAATTTTATTTCAAATGTTTATAACTATGTTACGACATTTGGGTGGTATATCATCATTTTTTTTGTTGATAACATTTAAATAAAACCACATACTTGCTTTAGGTATGGTAGTCTATCTGAAAAAACCACCTTCTTTTACGTTGCAGTGGCACATTACAGAAAGGTGTAACTGGCATTGCAAGCATTGTTATCAGTTTGATGAAGATAACAAAGAAGAACTTTCAACAAAGCAGCTTTTTCAAGTGCTTGAACAGTATGTATTCCTGATTAGGAAATGGGGCATACCAAAAAATTCTGCCAGGCTTAACATCACCGGTGGTGAGCCTTTTGTTAGGGAAGATTTTTTCGAGTTACTAGAAAGAATAGGCAGTTATTCCAATTTATTCAAGTGGGGTTTGTTGTCAAACGGCTCTTTCATGACAGAAGAGATTGCAAAGAAACTGAAGTCATTGAATTTATTCCGTTGCCAGGTTAGTTTGGAGGGATGTGAAAAGGTTAATGATGAGATTAGGGGTGAGGGCTCATTCAAGAAGGTGATTGATGCTATCAAAATACTTGTTAAGGAAGGAATTACTACATCAGTTTCTGTATCGCTGGCAAAGCATAATATGAATGACATACCAAAGCTGGTTGAGGTTTTATATAACTCGGGTGCTAGTTATATTAGCACTCGCAGAATAATACCTTACGGGAGAGGTTTTGAGTTCAGAAACAGCTTGTTGAAGCCCGTGGAGCTTAAAAATTACTACTTATTCACTCAGGAAAAGAATAAAGAACTAAACAAAAAGGGTATAAGATTTAGGATTGGTATAGGTTGTGAAAGTGGAATATTCAACGATGAGCGATTCTCACCTTCGCATAAGAACCATTGTGGTATAGTTAATGGCAGGGTTTTGATAGTTATGGCTAATGGTGAGGTGTTAGCCTGCAGGAGGGTGCCGATAGTGATGGGTAATGTGCTTGATCAAAGTTTGTTTGAGATATGGTATTCTTCAAACAAGTTGTGGGAGATGAGGAATTTGAACAATGCTCATGTGTTCTGCCAGAAGTGTCCTAATTTTAATGGATGTTTTGGTGGTGCTAAATGTGTTACCTACACATATTCCAATGAGTTGTTTGTTCCTGATGTCCAATGCTGGAAATTCTATAAGAATCTTGAGAATCCAGAATTTTATCACAAGCTGAAGCCTGATTTGAGCAGGGAGCTTAAAATGACTAATTGTGGTTAAATTGTCAGAATATATGCTTGATCAGATTAAAAAATATGAATTTTACAAGAGGCAATTCAAGGTAAAGAATACCCCTTATTTTGAGCCATTTGAAAGGCTTATCCAGAACGCTCCAAAATATTGGCTTGAGTGCTCTCACAAAATTGAAGGCAGCAAAGTGTTCTCAACTAGGTATGGGCTATTTTTTAGGAACGTTTCTGCTGAGGCATTCAACAAAATCTTCAATTTTTATAGTGAGGTTTCTGCACTTGATAACATTGATATAAATTATGGAATTATAAAAAATATTTATAATGACCTTAACTTTGATAAAATTAAAAAGCCAGGGTGCGGGATAGACTACAGAAGTAAAATCAAGGATTCTAGGGTGAAGTTTTGGTTGCAAATGTCTGATTACTCTCAGAAGGTTCATCAGATCTTGAAAATACATGGTTCAAGTGCTGAAATTAGAAGCGTGGTGAAGAATAGTCCATACTTGTTGTGGGATGTTGACTTTTATTTTGATGGCAGAACCAGGTTAAAGATATACCCTGTATTTAACAAAAGGATGTTGCAAAGTGATAATATTAAGCTTTTATTAAATAAATTATTTGACAAAAAAATAGTGCACCTCTTTACTAAATCAGAAACTGTTTTTGTTTCTTTTCATGAAAATAATTCAGAAAGGATATTCTATTTTAGACCGAAAGACAAGGATGAGTTTATTAGAAGCATAAATAATCTAGAGGTGAATAAAATTCATAGTATCTATAAAAAGGCAAACTATCCGCTGAATATAATATCTTTAAGGGAGAATGAAATTCTGAGTGATAAAATAAGGAATGTAAACATTTATTACTGATCTGAGGTTTTTATAATTGAAGACTATCAGTAACAAAAGTTTTTTAACTATCAAGATTATCTGAACTTGCATGCCTCATCAGCCTTTTATCAAATTTAATTTTTATGAAAAAAACTTTACAAGAGAGCGTTCAAAGTTCAAAAATATTTTAAATAGCCTTGATGCAAACAATATCCATTATAGTACATTAAGGGATTTTCCCCCTTGTGTAACAAACAACAGGTTAGCTAAAAGAAATGATAAAGTCATAATCTTGTCAGATTCTACCGCAGTGTTAACCCATAACATTTATTTTGGGAAAGAGTTTATCAGCATAAACAAACTTTTTATTGACTCCCCCTTTATTTCTATAAAATGCAGAAACTGCACGTATAACAAAAAGAATATCTGCAGGGGTTTGTTAAACAATGGGTTTTTTGGAATAAAAGAAAAGATTGTTAAAAAATTGGGCTCTGAAAAGTATGCTGCAGTAAAAAGTGATTATGAGAACGGTTTTTTTGTTTTTGGTTCCATATGCCTTAATAGTTGCAGGTTTTGTGTGGACAAGTTTGCGCCAGATAGCGTAGTGAAAAAGATTCCTTTTTTGTCAAAGTATGAGATTGCACATTTTTTGCATTATCTCCCTAGAAAAATAAGGTGGGTTGGAACTTCTTATCATTGCGCCAGCGGGGAATTTTTTGATCATCCTGAGTTTTATGATTTGATTGAATTCCTGCCGCATTTTATGTCTTCAGGCAGCTGTGTGTAAAAACTATTTCTTCTTATTTCATGAAGTAAGGTTTAATGTCGA